>JALOBD010000052.1 GCA_023228445.1 Sphaerochaeta sp.
ATGACCGACTACAGCGTCCTCAAGACCGCGATTGCAGTATCTGAGAACAAGGAAGAAGAGAATGAAGCATAAGATTGGGTTCAATGCGCTGAGCCGGACCAGTTCCCACCGCAGGGCGATGAAGCGCAACATGGTGACCTCGCTCTTCCGCTACGAGCGGATCGAGACCACCAAGGCAAAGGCTCTGGAAGTCCGCAGGATGGCAGAGAAGATGATTACCCGGGCGAAGGTCGACACCGTCGCCAACCGACGTCTCATCGCCCGGGATATCTCTGACAAGGCCGTCGCTGCTAAGCTGTTCACGGAGATCGCACCGATATTTGTCGAGCGCAAGGGCGGGTACACCCGCATCTTGAAGACCGGCAACCGCCTCGGCGACGCTGCCGAAATGGTCATCCTCGAGCTTGTCGAGAAGACCGGCACCAAGACTGCCAAGAAGGCCGACAAGGCCAAGAAGGCAGCCAAGGCTGCAAAGTAGGAGCCGAAGGGTGAAACAGAGGAGAAAGAAGCCCTCCTAGTACCTCTTCACACCGCACTGCCCCGCTGGGCTGATCCGCTATCCTTGGATGGCGGTTTTTTTATTTTCCGAGGCGATGGGGCGTGTGACAAGCGTTCGTGGAGAATTGTAGAAATTACGTCTAACTTGTACCGAGAGACAAGTTAGTCTTACTTACAAGCCTTGACAATTCTGACAGGCGTACGTATCATTGTGACAATATAATTGGGGGTGGTATATGAATAGTATACTAGTTATCCTCCTTGGTTGTCTTTTTGGTATTGTCTTAGGTTGGTTAGGCCGTTGGCTGTATGCGAAATTTAAGCTTACCTCGGTTGAGCAGCGTGCTGTCAGACTGAATGAGGAAGCGATAAAGGAAGCGGAAGCAAAGAGCAAAGAGCTCTTGCTTGAGACTCGCGATCAGTTGTTGAAAGAACAACAACAGCAGGAACGAGAGGCTAGAGAGAGACGGAATGAACTGCAGAGGGTAGAGAGGAGAATCCTCGTGAAGGAGGAGAATCTCGAGAGCAAGCAGGCCGAACTGGATGCTATCAAAAAGCAATTGGGAGATCGGGAAGAGAAGCTTACCGACAAAGAACATGAGGTTGCCAAGATCGAAGGCAGCCTGATCACTGAACTTGAACGCATCTCGGGGCTCTCCACCGAGGAGGCGAAAGGCCTCATCATGGAGAACCTCTACAACGATGCGAAGAGAGACGCCCAACTGATGATCAACAAGATCGAGCAGGAAGCGCACCTCTCTGCTGACAAAAAAGCCCGTGAGATTGTGGTGACCTCGATCCAGAGGATTGCCACCGAGGTCGTCAATGACATGACGATCACATCGGTGAGCCTGCCCGGCGATGAGATGAAGGGCAGGATCATCGGGCGCGAGGGACGGAATATCCGGGCCCTTGAAACGCTGACCGGAGTCGATGTCATCATCGATGACACCCCGGAAGCGGTGGTCATCTCGTGCTTTGACCCGGTGCGCAAGGAGATCGCCCGGGTGGCACTCGAGCGCCTTGTACAGGATGGACGGATCCACCCCGCCCGCATCGAGGAGGTGGTGAACAAGGTCTCCAAGGAAGTTGGACGGATCATCGCTGACGAGGGGGAGCGGGTCATCTTTGACCTCGGCATCCACAACGTCGGGCCTGAGACCATCCGGGCACTGGGCCGATTGCATTTTCGTACCAGCTACGGGCAGAACGTATTGGCCCACTCCAAGGAGGTGGCCATCCTCAGCGGCATGATCGCCAGCGAGATCGGGGCGAACAGTGAGCTTGCCATGCGTGCCGGGCTCCTGCACGACATCGGCAAGGGAATCGAGACGGAAAGTGACGCCAACCACGCCGAGCTCGGCGCCGATCTGGCCAAGCGTCTTGGGGAGGACCCACGGGTGGTCAACGCCATCCTCAGCCACCACAACGACGCTGATCCACAGACGCTGGAGGCGGTGATCGTCCAGATCGCCGATGCCATCAGCGCTGCCCGACCCGGGGCGAGGCGCGAAACGTTGGATAACTACATCAAGCGCCTTGAATCGCTTGAGCAGATCGCCGAGAGCTTTGCCGGCGTGGACAAGGCATATGCCATCCAAGCCGGACGGGAGCTGAGGATCCTGGTCAACAACGACCAGGTGAGCGACGAGGGTGCCAAGGAGATCGCCAAGGGCATTGCCAAGCGCATCGAGGCCGAACTCAGGTACCCGGGGCGCATCAAGGTGACCATCATCCGGGAGATGCGGGTCGTCGAGTACGCGAGGTAGGCCGGTGGCTGATCAGAAGACCATGGTAGCCCTGCTCTTCGGCGATGTCGTGGGACAGCCGGGAAGCAGGGCACTCTTTCTCGGACTCCACTCCTTGGTCAAGGAGTGGAGGGCCGATATTGTCGTCGTCAACGGAGAGAATGCCGCAAACGGCTTCGGCCTCAACCGTGAACAGGTCCAGCAGTTCCTCTCCCTCGGCGTCGATGTCATCACCAGTGGGAACCACATCTGGCAACAGGAGGAGCTGCGGGGGGTGCTGGATGGGGAGAAACGCCTGCTCAGGCCGGCAAACTACCCGCCGCAAGTCCCCGGCCACGGCTCGGTGGTCATTGAGAAGAAAGGGGTCAAGGTGGCGGTCCTCAACCTCCAGGGACGTCAATCGATGCCCAACATCGACTGTCCCTTCCGTGTGGGTCTCGATGCCGTAGAACGTCTGGCTAGGCAGACTCCGGTCATCCTGGTGGACTTCCACGCCGAGGCGGCCGAGGAGAAGGAGGCGATGGGGCTCTACCTCGCTGGCAAGGTCAGCGCGGTGGTGGGGACCCACACCCACGTGCAGACGGCAGATGAGAAGATTCTTGGGGGAAAGACCGCCTATATCACCGACATCGGGCTCTGCGGGCCGAGTGATAGTGTCATCGGCTCGGATGTCGAGCTCTCCATAACCCGACAGCTCACCCAGATGCCGATCCGAAGCCAAGTGGCCGATACGCCACCGGTTTTGCAGGGGGTCGCCGTCACCATCGAGACGGGCAGTGGTCGGGCCCTCGCCATCGAGCGCTTCTCCAAGGAGTATGCCATTTGATGAGACGGGACCACATCGCCCTGCTTCAGGCATTGAGGCACCGCTTCCCTGACCAAGACACCGATGCCCTGACCGCGCTGGTGGTCTGCCGCAGGGTGCTGGTGGACGGGGAGGTGGTAAGCGATCCCAAGCAGCCGATTCTCAAGACCGCCTCCATCAAGATCGATGAGGAGGAGCGCTACGTCTCGCGCGGTGGCTACAAGCTCGAAGGAGCGTTGAACGCCTTCGCTCTCGATGTGACAGGCCTCACCCTCCTCGATGCCGGTGCCTCCACCGGCGGCTTCACCGACTGCCTGCTCAAGAGCGGGGCTGCGACAGTCCATGCAGTGGATGTGGGGTACAACCAGCTCGATTGGCGGCTACGCACCGACGGGAGGGTCATCGTCCATGAACGGACCAATATCATGGAGGTCCAGCAGTTGGTCCCACAGCCAGATGGGGCGGTCTGTGACCTCTCCTTCCGCTCCATCACCGGGGCTGCCGGACACATCCTCTCCCTCTGCAAGGACGGAGCATTCCTGCTGGCATTGATCAAGCCGCAGTTTGAGACGCCCAAGGGGATGGAGGGCTTCGATGGGGTCATCAGGGAGCGGGGTGTGCTCAAGACAACCCTCTCCGGTGTCCTCTCTGCCCTCATTGACGAGGGCCTGGGGATCAGGGGTATCGCTGAGAGCCCGATCACCGGGGCGAAGGGCAACACTGAGTTCTTCGCCCTCCTTTGCCACGGTACGGGGCGTACTCCAGCGGCGCTCCTCTCCTCTCTCAATCTATAGGGGAGCCTTCGACGAGAATCACTACGCCCTTTACCGCACTCATCGCCAAGCCGGTGGCCCTAACCTGTTCGTCGGCCAGCACCCGGTCAGGTGATGCCCGGTAGGTGGAGTCGAAGTCGACGAAGAGGATTGAATTGGAGAGGGTGACACCCCTGAGCCGGGTGTCGCTCTCGATGTAGCTCACTGCAGCCTCAGCGAGCGCCTCACGTGGAGCTCCACGAAGGAGCGCTTCGTAGGTATCGTGGTAGGCACTGCCTCCCAGGCGTTTGGCGCGAAATGCATAGAGGGCGGTGCTCTTGTCGGGGAGGATGAACGCACACCGTACCAGACGGGAGGAGGCGGGGCTTGCCTGCTCTGTGGTACCGGCGAAGAGCAGCGCCGGCACGCCACTGTCAACGACGGCCGCCTTGACCATCGGATAGCCAACTATGGCCACCGCACCCGTGAAGAGGAGCCAGATGAAGAGGATGAGGAGTGGTCGGCCACGAGGTCGTTTTTCGTTGTCCATCGCCGCCATCGTAGCAGAACATTGACCCCTCTTCCAGCTTTACACCGCATCGTAAACTCCGTATAGTACATTACATATGAGGATCTTCAAAGGAATAGCTGCCTCCGAGGGCATGGTCAAAGGAAAGGCGCTGGTGTTCAGGCATGCCTCGACGGTTGCTGAACGGCGGCACATCCTGGCCAATGGGATTGCCCGCGAGCTCAATATACTGGCCAAGGCGATGAGTGAGGCCCGCCTCACTATCGAGGAGCACACCAACAGCCACCTCTCCGATGAGTCCCAACAGATCCTCGAGGCCCATCTGCTCATGCTCGATGACCCGGAGTATCGCCAGCAGATCGAGGCCTATATCCGTACCAATCTCGTCTCTGCCCAGTGGGCCATTGAGGAGGTGAGCGAGCAATACGCTACCCTGCTTGCAGAAAGCGGTGATGAGCTGCTCGCCGAGCGGGCCGATGATATCCGCGACATCTCCCTCACCCTGCTCGATGCCACCAGCGGACGGAGGCGCAGCCACGACCTCGCCCTCGATGAGGATGTGATCCTTGTGGCTGACTCCCTGATGCCGAGCGAGCTCTTTGCGCTGGACAAGAGCCGAATTTTGGGTCTCGTCCTCGACGGCGGGGCGCGGGCGAGCCACGTGGCGATTCTGGTCCGTGCCTTCGGGATCCCGGCGGTCATCGCCACCGGTCGCGCTTCGCTGTGCGTCAATGACGGAGATGAGATGATCGTCGACGGCAGCTGGGGGGAGGTCTATGTGCGGGCCGACCTCACTGCAGCCCAGCTACTCGATGAGCGCTACGCCCGATGGCAGGAGCATGAAGCCCAGCTGCGGGAGATGGTCGACCTGCCCACCGAGATGGTCGATGGGCATCGGGTGGAGCTGTATGCCAATATCCAGGGCTTGGTTGAGGTAGATGGGGTACGCTCCAGCGGAGCCCATGGCATCGGGCTCTTTCGCAGCGAGTTCCTCTTCATGGAGCGTGCGGCACTCCCCACCGAGGAGGAGCAGTACCAGGCATACAAGACGGTACTACAGCAGATGGCCCCCAAGCCGGTTACCATCAGGACGTTGGATATCGGTGGGGACAAGGTCGTCCAAGAGCTGGGCATCGATGAGAAGAACCCGATCCTCGGATGGCGGGCGGTTCGGTTCTGCCTTGCTCGTAAGGACATCTTCACCACCCAGATCAAGGCCTTGCTGCGCGCCAGCGTGCACGGCAGGCTGAAGATCATGTTTCCGATGATCAGCGGCCTGGAGGAGCTCAATGCGGTCCTCCACCTGCTCGAGCATGTGAAGGAGGAGTGCCGGATCGAGGCCATCGCCTTTGATGAGAAGATTGAGATCGGCACGATGATCGAGGTCCCCTCGGCGGCCCTCTCTGCCGACATCCTGGCCAAGCGGGTAGACTTCTTCTCCATCGGGACCAACGACCTGATCCAATATACCATCGCGGTGGACCGTGGCAACGAGAAGATTGCCTACCTCTACCAACCATTTCACCCTGCCGTGCTGCGCTCGATCAAGATGGTCGTCGACATGGCCCACAACGAGGGGATCGAAGTCTCCCTCTGCGGTGAAATGGCAAGTGATCCGCTCTGCTCCGTGCTGTTGGCAGGATTGGGGTTGGATGAGCTGAGCATGGGAGTGCAGAGCCTCTTGCAGGTGCGTCAGATCCTTCGCTCAGTCTCCTCTGAGGAAGCCAAGGAGCTGGCCGCCCAGGTCCTCTCGATGGACTCCTATCAGACGATCAATACGTATATACGGGAGTGGATGCATGACCGATTCGATCATCTCACCACCATTTGAGACAGAACAGAACATTCCGGTGATCAGTATCATCGGAAGACCGAACGTAGGAAAATCAACCCTCTTCAACCGCCTTGTGGGCAAGAGGCGGGCCATCACCGACCCGACACCGGGGGTGACGCGCGACGCCATCAGCGAGCGCTGGTACCTGGAGGGTCATCCGGTGACGCTGGTGGACAGCGGCGGCATCAAGTACGAGCGCGAGGGACTGGACGATTTGGTCACCGAACGCAGCATGAGCCTACTCGACAAGAGCGATGCCATCATCTTCTTGATGGAGGCCGGCGAGATCAGCAGCGAGGATGAGGAGCTGCTCTCCCATCTGCGCCCGTATGCTGAAAAGCTGGTCTTGGTCGTCAACAAGATCGACGATCCCAAGCACCAGGACCTGGTGTGGGAGTTCTACGCCTACGGCTATCAGCGGGTGCTCGGTATCTCGGCGGCCCATGGCCACGGTATCAGCGAGCTTGAGGAGATCCTGCTGGAAGTGCTCGATCTGACCCCCCGCGAGCACACCGAAGAGGCTGAGCCGACGATCCGGCTGGCCATCATGGGCAAGCCCAATACCGGCAAGTCCACCCTTGCCAACCTCCTCGTCGGCGATGAGATCTCCATCGTGAGCACCATCGCTGGGACGACCCGGGATGTGGTGTCGGCCTCCTTCATCTACAAGGGCACGGAGTTCAAGGTCCTCGATACCGCCGGCATCCGGCGCAAGAGCAAGGTCGACGAGAACGTCGAGTACTACTCGGTCAACCGGGCCATCAAGACGATTGATGAGAGTGATGTGGTGCTCTTGGTCGTCGATGCCGTCGAAGGCCTCTCCGAGCAGGACAAGAAGATCGCCGCCCTCATCGTCCGTCGCGGCAAGGGAGTCATCCTCGTCCTCAACAAGAGTGACCTGCTCACCGGCTTGGCCAACGAGCGGGCGGCGATCAAGGACCGGGTGCGCTTCCTCTTTCCCATCCTCTCCTTCGCCCCGATCACCTTCATCAGTGCACTCAAAGGCATCGACATCGGCAAGATGCTCGACACTGTCTGGGCGGTGTGGCGACAGCTCAACCGACGGGTGGAGACGGCCCGCCTCAACGAGGCCATCGCCCAGTGGGGCGAGGCCTACCAGCCGCCTCGGGACAAGAGTGGGTACTTCAAGGTCTACTACGGGACGCAGACTTCGGCAAATCCGGTCCGCTTCCTCCTCTTTGTCAACCGGATCAAGGGGTTTCCCCAAGGGTATGTGCAGTACCTGAAGAACAGCATCAGGCGAGACCTCGGCTTCGATTCGATTCCGCTGGAGATCGACCTGAGAGAGCGCAAGCGCAATCCGTCCCTCCTCGAGCGAGGGGTGAAACGACCGATCGAGGCGCCGGCGAGCAAGCCGGTCCGTCAACCGGTCGGTGGCGGGAGGGCAGTGGCCAAGCCAAAGGCTCGTAAGCCTGGAAACCTCTCCTCGCTGGACAGGAGGCGCAAACGACAGGAGAAGGAGCAGCAACAGCGGCAACGGAGGCGCTCTCCTTCAAAGAAGCGAGGGTAGGATGGCGTTCCTGACCGAACAAGGGGTGCGCTACCTGGCGCTGGACATCGATGGGACCCTCTACCCGAAGTGGATGCTCAACGTACGGATGGTGCGCTCCCTCTTCCCCTCCGCCCGTCTCGCCTTTGCCTTCAACTGGGCACGGAAGGAGTACCGCCTCTTGCAAGAGGGAGAGCAGACGATTCCTGCAAACCGTGAGGGTTTGCTCAAACGCCAAGCCGCGTTGACGGCAGCTCGGATGGGTCGAACGGACACAGAGAGCGTGCAACAGGAGATCGAGGTGCAGTTCTACCAGGGGTGGGAGCGCTCCTTTCGCTCCATCAGGCCGTTTGACGATCTACGCGGATGCCTCCTCTTGGCCAAGGACCAAGGGCTTGGTATCGTTGCTCTGAGCGACTTCCCGATTGCAGAGAAGCTTGAGACCCTCGGCATTGCCGATCTGGTGGACAGCGCATACACCAGTGAACAGAGCGGCTACCTCAAACCAAGCGGCCATGCCTTCGCCCTCCTGCTCGACGACCTCGAGTGCAAGGCGGAGGAGATTCTCTATGTGGGTGACTCATATACCAAGGACTGTGTCGGCGCCAAGAAGGCAGGAATGTACACCGCACTCTTGACGCGCAAGAGGGCGCGCCTCTATCCGAGTGCAGACCTGGTCGTCGGCTCTTGGAAGGAGCTCGCTGCTCTGATACTGTAAAACAAAGGGGGTGGGCGATGGGACTTGAACTCTTGTTGCCGGTGGTTTTCTTCTTGATCACGCTGATCATCATCTATCTGCTCAGGGTTGAGGATCGCCGTGACCGGCGCCTCGATTTGATCAAGAAACGGATGGGTGACTTCTCATCCGAAGTCGAGCGGGTCATCCAGAACTTTCGAGACGCCGCCCAGATCACGGAGGAGCGGATCACCAAGCGGGCCGAGTCCTCCAAGAGCCTCATCGCCAAGCTCGACGAACAGCTTAGCGACCTGCAAGGGCGTAGCGAGGACCTCTCAAAACTCCAGGAAGTGCTCAACACCTACCGCGACTCCATCAGCCGCCTTGGAGCAACCACCGCGAACGTAGAAGGGCGCATCGGCCAGGTCAAGCGAGAGATCGAGCGTCTTGAGACAGTCAATGCCACAATCCAGGAGTTCGACCGGCAGATGGAGGAGCGAATGGGCGCCTTCGATCGGTCGATGCACGAGGAGAGTGGCCGCCAGGAGGCATTTGCAAAGGGCTTGGAGCGCCGCTACGCCCAGTATCAACGAGAGGTTGAGGACCTGAGCCAGGAGAGCGATCGGATCATCGAAGAGAGCCAGTCGAGCCTCGCCGGCTTCCAGCAGCGCCTGGACGCCACTGCTGCTGAAGAACAGGTGAGATTCGAGGAGACCAAAAGCCAATTTGCCCAACTGATGGAACGCCATCGTGAGGAGCTGGCCACCTTGTGCCAACAGCACGATGAACAGTGTGAGGAGCGCTTACAATCATTTTCCACGACGTGCGATACCGAACTTCAAACGATGGTACAAACTGCCATCAATCGCATTGATGATGCATTCAAATCGATGGTTCAGGTTATCATTGGCTTCATCCAGGACCTCGAGGATCGTGCGACCCAGAGCGAGGAGCTCAATGCGTTGCTCGTGCGACAACAGCAGGCGAACCTCGCCGAATACAGCGAGGAGATCCAGCTTCTGCAACAGTTGAGCACCCAAAGTGAATCGTCGGTCCGTCGTGATGAGCTGAGGCGTCGAGAGCTGATGGAGGTGCGCGCCCACCTGCGTGAAGAGACGGTCGCACTGCGAGGAGAGCTCGACCAGATGTTAGCAGAGAAGCAGGCATTGCTCACCGCCAATACCCGGGCGAAGAGGGAACAGGAGAGCCTTCAAAGCGCATTGGCGCACCTCTCACTCACCCTGATCGAGCGCCAGGATGAGTTGATCCGCTCTGATGAAGGGGAACAATACGAAGGGAGTGTAGCATTCCAGGCTGGCGAAGATGAGCAGATCGAGTCCTCTCTCACAGGAGAAGAGGAGCTCGACCACGAAGCGATGACAGCAGAATCATCCGATGGGGAGCCTGGAGTCGAATTGGACTCTCCCGAGGCCGAAGACATCTCTGTTGATGCGAGCGAGGCGCCTGAAGACGATACCCAGGTGGATGAGGATGACGCGGACAACCTCCCCGAAGAAGGAGAGGCGCTTGGCGATGAGATGGCGGGCGAATCAGGCTTCCCTGGCAGCGTTCAGGGGGAGGAGCGGGAGGAGTCGGGCAGCCAGGAGCGTGCATCATCTGAGGGCGAAGATCAAGGTGAGGGAGCGGGCGAGAGAGCTGAAGACGATATCCAGGTGGATGATGACGCGGGCAACCTCTTCGAAGAAAGAGTGGCACCTGCTGATGAGAGGGCGGGTGAATCGGACTTTCCTGACAGCGACCAAGCGCGGGAGTGGGAGGAGTTGCTTGCCCAAGAGCGTGCATTGTCTGGGGGCGAAGCGCAACGTGAGGGAGAGGACGAGACGACTGAAGACGATACCCAGGTGGATGATGACGCGGGCAACCTCCCCGAAGAAGGAGAGGCGCTTGGCGATGAGATGGCGGGCGAATCAGACTTCCCTGGAACTGAACAACCCCGAGAGGTTGAAGACTACTCGGGCGATGAGGCGCCCAAACCCCTTGTCCAAGAGGTGGAGGATCGCCTAGAGGATAGCGAGGTGACGGCACTCGACGAGCCAATGGGCGAACCGGTCGAGAGGGAAGATGCCCAGGAGCACATCGATGGTGGTGCCCCTTCATCCGAAGCAGAACGAGCATGGGTCGAGTACATTCTGGAGGGTGATGAGGAGGAGATCTCGCTCGAAGAAGAGGATGATCTGGACCCTTGACGCTCTGTTGGGGTGTGAGTATGTTATGCCTAGCCCGGGTTCGGGCTCCATATTACGGTGCAAGTATAGTGTGAACTTTTGCTCAACAGTCGGTTATTACTTCCTGTTGGGCTTCAAATTACCATGTAAGGCCAGGGGGTCTTCCATGGCGAATCGAGGAATGGAATGAGCAAGAAAGAAAAGAAGGAAGAGCGAACGGAAATGGCCGAAGAGGTGGTCGAGCTCACTGAGGTCGAACAACTGGCAGCACAGCTTGCCCAATTGGGCGAGGAGCTTGCCGCTTGTAAGGATGAGTGTGCCTCACTGAAGGACCAGATGCTGCGTGACCGTGCCGACCTGGAGAACTACCGCAAGCGCTTGATCCGGGACAAGGAGGACTCCATCCGCTTTGCCAACGAGAACCTGATCAGAGACCTTTTACAGCCCCTTGATGACTTTGCACGGGCTCTTGAGGCAAGCGAGTCCACCAAGGACTACGCCAAGGTCCACGACGGGGTGGTGATGGTCAATTCACAGATCTACTCCACCTTGGAGAAGAACTGGGGCCTTGAGCGCATCGAGGCGGTTGGCACGGAGTTCGACCCGCAGCGCCATGAGGCGTATCAGGTGGTCGTGGACGACTCTTTGGAGCATGAGACGGTCCTGGAGGAGTACGTCGTCGGCTATACCCTGCATGGTCGGGTCATCCGTCCTTCGAAAGTGAAGGTTGGCAAGCCGGCTGTTTGACGATTGCACACTGTATGAGTACCTTTGATGCATGGAATTGATAATGAGTTACTTTGAAAAGAGGAGAACGATAAAATGGGAAGAATCATAGGGATTGACTTGGGGACCACCAACAGCTGTGTTGCTGTGATGGAAGGCAACGACCCCGTGGTCATCGCCAATAGCGAGGGCCAGCGGACCACCCCGAGCATTGTTGCATTTACCTCGAAGGGAGACCGCCTTGTCGGTCAGCCCGCCAAGAACCAGATGGTGACCAACGCCGAGAATACCGTGTATTCCATCAAGCGTTTCATGGGTCGCAAGAAGAGTGAGATCCCCGGCGAGCTGGACAAGATCCCCTATAAGGTCATCACCGGATCCAGCGGCGAAATCCTCGTCGAAATCCGCAGTGAGAAGCATACTCCCCAAGAGATCTCGGCAGCGGTGCTGCAGAAGATGAAGAAGACCGCCGAGGACTACCTCGGAGAGACGATCACCGAAGCGGTCATCACCGTTCCGGCGTACTTCAACGATGCCCAGCGCCAGGCGACCAAGGATGCCGGCAAGATCGCTGGTCTGGATGTGAAGCGAATCGTCAACGAGCCGACTGCTGCTGCCCTGGCATACGGGCTGGGCAAGGATGCCACCCGTGAAGAGAAGATTGCCGTCTACGACCTCGGTGGCGGTACCTTTGATATCTCGATCCTTGAGCTTGGAGACGGCGTCTTTGAAGTGAAGTCCACCAACGGTGATACCCACCTCGGTGGCGATGACTTCGACCAGCGGATCATCGACTGGATGGTCACTGAGTTCAAGAAGTCCAACGCCATCGACCTCTCAGCGGACAAGATGGCGCTGCAGCGTCTGCGTGAAGCTGCGGAGAAGGCGAAGATCGAGCTCTCCAACTCCAGCTCGACGGATATCAACCTGCCCTTCATCACCGCTGATGCAAGTGGACCCAAGCACCTGCAGATGACCCTTTCCCGTGCGAAGTTCGAGCAGCTGGTCGCAGACCTCATCGAACGCTCCAAGGCACCGGTGAAGAACGCACTGCGCGATGCCGGTCTCTCGGCAAGCGACATCGATGAGGTGATCCTCGTCGGTGGGTCGACGAGAATTCCCGCTGTCCAGGCGATGGTCAAGGAGCTCTTCTCCAAGGATCCGCATAAGGGGGTCAACCCCGATGAGGTCGTCGCCATGGGCGCAGCCATCCAGGGCGGTATCCTCGGTGGGAACGTCAAGGATGTACTCTTGCTCGACGTGACCCCGCTCTCCTTGGGCATCGAGACCCTTGGTGGGGTCTGTACCCGCCTGATCGAGCGCAATACCACGATTCCGACCCGCAAGAGTCAGATCTTCTCCACTGCTGCCGACGGACAGACCGCAGTGTCGATCCACGTACTGCAGGGTGAGCGGGAGATGGCAAGCCAGAACCGTACCCTCGGGACCTTTGACTTGATCGGAATCCCGGCTGCCCCCCGCGGGGTGCCGCAGATCGAGGTGACCTTCGACATCGATGCCAACGGTATCGTCCACGTCTCAGCCAAGGACCTGGGAACCGGCAAGGAGCAGAAGATCCGCATCGAGAGCTCCAGCGGCCTGAGCGAGGCAGAGATCGAGAAGATGGTCAAGGAAGCCGAACTGCACGCCGAGGAGGATAAGAAGGAGCGCGAGCGCATCGATGCCCGCAACGAAGCCGACAGCTTGATCTACTCCACCGAGAAGTCGCTGAAGGAGTACGGTGATAAGATCGGCGGCGATGACAAGGCGAAGATCGAGAGTGCCCTCGAGGACCTGAAGGCGACGCTGGCGAACCAGGGGGCCGCAGTCGATGCCATCAAATCGAAGAGCGAGGCGCTGCAACAGGCGGCGTACAAGCTCGCCGAGGAGGTCTACAAGGCATCGTCGGCTGAAGCTGGTGGAGAGCAGGCAGGCCCCGGTGCTGCCCAGGAAGGCCCTCACCACGCACACAACGACGGGGTTGAGGATGCTGACTTCGAAGTTGTAGACTAAGGAGTCGGTAACAGGCTACTATTGATATCAGCAACTTGGCATGTCGGCTCCGGCCGACATGCTCTTTGAAAAGCCAATTTGATCGAAGGAAGTCCCACCGTGGCGAAACGTG
>JALOBD010000053.1 GCA_023228445.1 Sphaerochaeta sp.
CCTATCGGTTAAGGTCGATTTCTTGATCCTAGACAATTTCATCGTTCACTCTCCCTCCTTGCTCATACGATACTGGGCAGCCACGTGGAGATTTGCGGTAAAAATGTCAGCATGATCAGTGACACAATCAACGGTATGTAGAAGGGGATAAAATCTCGTACGACCTTGGCGAATTTCTGTTGGGTGATGGTCGCCATGATCATCAGGCCGACCCCTACTGGAGGTGTGCACGTCCCTATCAAGCAGTTGAGGGTGTGGAATACCCCGAAATGGATTCGACTGATACCTAGCGTATCGATCAGTGGAAGCAACAACGGGACAGAGATCAAGCGCATTGTTGTATTGTCAAGGAAACACCCCATGATAAGCAACAGGAGATTGATGAGCAGGAGCAAAATGATTTTGTTATTGGTTATGCTCAAGATATATGCAGTCATGGCCTGCGGGATTCGTTCGATTGTCAAAACCCAACCGATTACGGTTCCAAAGCCTACAAGCAGCATGATAATGGAGGATGTAATCATGGTATCGTACAGGGATTTTACAAAATTTTTCCACGTCAATTCTTTATAGATGGCAGCTGCAAACAGTGAATATATCACTGCGATGACCCCTGATTCTGATGCCGTGATCACTCCACTGAAAATGCTGGCCAGCAGAATAGCCGGTGCAAGCAGCGCAAAGAACCCATCTTTGAATGTCCTCAGTACTTCTCGTGGCTTAAATGGTGTCGGTGCAGGGCACGCTTTTTTTCCAGAACGAGCTATCACATTATTCATGATCATCAAGATGATGGCTATCGCAATTCCCGGTATGATCCCGGCGATGAACATATCCCGCGCCGATACCTCGGCAAGCATTGCATAGGTGATAAATGCAATGCTGGGAGGAATGATGGGTCCTAATAGGGAAGAAGCCAAGGTAATTGAGGTAGACCACCCCAAATCATACCCTTTTTCCTTCATTGCGGTTATTTCCATCAATCCCAAGCCAGCTGCATCAGCGCTGGAACTTCCTGAAATACCTGCAAACACAACACTTGCTAGGACGTTGACTTGAGCGAGCCCCCCATACATCCATCCTACCAATGATTCACAGAAATTGAATATTCGTCGAGTTATTCCACCGGCATTCATGATGTTTGCGGCAAAGACAAAATACACAATTGAAATCAAGGCATAATTGCTGATTCCTTTCTGCACAAGTACAACAATTTGTGAAAGGTTGTAGTTTCCAAACCACATGGAAATTGCAGAGGAGATGCCCATGGACATACTAATCGGCACACCAAGAGTAAGGATGCCCAAGAATACCAAAATTAAAATAGTCCCGATCATACGTCCCTTCCCCCTAGTTCACCCGTTGTGTCTTTGTTTTTGATAATTTCCCAGAGGTCTATGATGTAAATGACAAGAAATATCATGAACCCAATGAGCGTGCCGAAAGAAAAGAGCGGCATTGGAATCCTGGCGGTAATCGATTTAATTGCAAATGTTTTTTTTAAGTATGACAGAGTGGAGACCACCATTCCTGCGGAGAAGATTATGACAATACCATGGACAACCATGTTCAAAATCCTCTGTTTTTGGAGTGGCAATGCCTTGGGCAAGAGGTCGATGAGAATGTCCTTCTTCTCCCACACCACAACCACCATACCGGGGAAGACAAACCACACCATCAGAAGCGAAGAGTAATCTTGTATCCAGTAGTTGGATATTTTCAAGAAAAACCTACAGAAAATTTCGTATCCATTGACCGCAACCAATGCAGTGATTGCAACCATTGATATACCACGCATAACCTTCACAATCCATGACATGGCTTTTTTCATACGTATGCCTATCCTTTCAATTTGAATGCGCGGGTCAAGATTGACCCGCGTTCCAAGTACCAATCATTTGGTGGCAGACAGAACACTGTCCACAACGCCAACCGGGATGACTCCCTTCTTCTCGAGTTCGTAGTAGTACGGGATGAGGATATTTCGAAGCGGTGTGGTATCCATTTCAAAGAAGGTCGCTCCGTACTCTCTGATCACCCGATCGACATCGGTGGCCGTAGCTTTTTCAACCTCAACAGCCATTACGTCACCAGCGGCATTGGCGGCATCCCTCAGAATTGCCTGTTGATCACTTGAAAGCCGGTCCCAAAGACCATTGTTCGCAACCAACACAACCTCTGCATAGTATTCTTTTGTCCATGTCATGTATGGGCAGACCTGTGCAAATCCAATTCCATAGAGCTGATCGATTGAACAACATGAAGCCTCAACTATTTTTTGCTGCAACGCTGCGAACGTTTCACCCCAAGGAATCACCATCGGAGTTGTCCCAAGTCGTGCATAACTGTTGACGTAGACATCATTCTCAAAGGCCCGGAATCTTAGCCCTTTCAAATCATCTGCACTTCGGATCGGTTTCTTCGACGCAATGAGCCGATTGCCCCTGAAGAAATTTCGTTCGGTGTTGACGATCGAGAAACCAGCCTTGTGGAATGCCACATGTTGCTTTTCAATCAGACCCGTATTTTTCAAGACGTCTCGGTATGCTTGAGGACTATTGAATAGGTACGGGACGTTGACCATGCTCATCGTGGGTTCATAACTGCCCATGAATTGCCCGGCGACCAGTGCAAGATCAAGGTTTCCGAGCATGACACTCTCAAGCATGACTGCAGCAGCACCCAGCTGTTCTGATGGGAAGACAACTACTTCGATCATACCCCCGCTCTTCTTGTACACTTCATCAGCGAAGAATTGTGCGGCAATACCTTCGGGCGAAGTTTCACTGATTTGTGTTCCCAGGTTCAACGTAAGCTTCTTTCCATCAGCTTTCTCATCGGTGCCCTTGCCAATGGCAAAACCCAGGAAGATACCAATTACCAAGACAAACACGATTCCTCTTTTCAACATACGATGCTCTCCTTTTGTGAATATTCTCACTCCTTGTATACGATCCCATCCTTCATGACGAAAGAAGCTCCACCATCCAAAAAATCAAGTGATTCTTCCAGATCACCAACAAAGCCGACGATATTTGCGCGTTTGCCAACCGCTAATTCTCCAAGATCTTCACGCCCGGCTATCTTTGCATTAATTGACGTAGCATGAGCAATGGCCTGGATGGGACTTTTGCCCAATGTACGCCCGATGAGACGGATTTCATCAAACAAGTACCCTAAGCTGTCGGTCCCTGCCCCGATAAGGACGCCCGCTTCATGTGCTGCTCGGATCGCATTTTCTTGCTTGGAAAATATTTCTTCGGTGAGCCGATCCCAATACTGTTGGTTGGGCCCACTAGAAAATGCTGCTCGAATGCCACTCATGGTCGGGACAAATGAAATATTCTTCTCTGCCATGAGGAGGACCTGGTCGTCGGAAATCAAAGCACCATGCTCGATGCTGTTCACTCCGGCAAGAATGCCTCTGCGTACCGCCTCATGCGAGTACGCATGAATCGCTGTTTGCAATCCCAGGTCTTTGGCAGCACTCACTCCCATCGTCAACTCCTCAAGGGTGAATTCCGGATTGGATGGAATCTCTCGTGGAAAATGCTCCAGTCCACCGCTACACATGAATTTGATGATTTTTGCTCCTTGCTCTGCCTGATGGCGGACCGCTTTGAGCACTTCAGGTACTCCATCCGCCTCATGGCTTTGCTTGTAGCAGTGGCCACCGGTTGTGCAAATCGGTACAGCACAGCACTCGAGTTCGGGCCCGATGGCAATCCCTGAGCGAATCGCCCGGTCGAGAGTTATCGAAGTCGTTCCGGCTAGTCCGTAGTCACGGACCCAGGTTATCCCTTCCTCCAGAAGGTAGTTGCGCATATTGTGGGCACTGTAGAGAATCAATGCTTCGTGTGATTGTGACATGAACTGGGCGGTTCTCGATCCAAATGAAATGCTCTCATCAGGCACCCGCAATGTCTTGCGACAGATGTGGTCATGCATGTTCAGAAGACCAGGAATCACGGTAATCCCGTTCAGTTCGATGACCCGGCCGTCAAATGCCGGCTTGTTTTTCCCTATACTGATGATCTTTCCATCTTCAACGAGAATCCAGGCAGGCGAAATGACGGTCTTACCATCACCGGTCATCGCTTTGCGCACATAGATGCAAACCATACAGCCTCTCCTCCTTTTTGTTAGTAGCATAGGTGCGGAAAGACCAGTTGTCAACAAAATTGTCTTACAATTTTACAATCTTACAAAATTTGAGGCATAACTGGTTGTTAACAGGTATACAATGAAGCGCCACCGAAAGATTTATACCAAACCGGCAGTATGCAACAATCATGATCGGTCTTTGAGGTACCGCTTCAACAGGAAGGCACAGAAGTAGGGAAAGGTGTAGATGGCATCGCTATAACCGATATTGCCGTTACTCAGTTTGATGCCCCAAGAAATATCGGGGTACTTATCACAGGAAATCAGAGTCCTCAGTGATTTCGCTCTTCCTGTATTTGACTTCACCTCGATGGGCACCACAGAGTTCATGGTTCTGATAAAGAAATCTTGTTCTAGCGTCGAGTCAGGACGTTTGTAGTAGTAGAGAGCATATCCACTCTTCACCAAAGCCTCCGCTGCAATCTGTTCGTAGAGTGCTCCTTTGTATACGCCAAGGTTTCTATTCGTTCTGAGGTCGTTCTGAGCTTCATCTTCCCGCATAGAGACCAGCAAGCCACTATCAGCAAAATACAACTTGTACTTTGTTGGGTCGTAATTACCGTTCAATGGGAGTTCTGGGAAATTAAGGGCATAGCATACATTCACAATCCCAGCTTGAGCCAACCACTCAATGCATCCACGATAATCCTTGAACCGTGCCCCCTCTTGAGATGCGAAAATTGAAATTTCTTAATTTCTTTCGCTAATTGTTCTGGAATGTGCTTGAGAAATATCGGATGGATTCAGTTTTGCCCTTGCCGAGGCCCCCTGATACTCAATGGCTAGACGCTGGATTTTGTTTCCACTGTTCTAGGGATCTATAATCGTTCGATTTATGGCACATATCGTCTTCCTTCACCAACAAATACTACCCTTGAGCTTTGAATAAATCAAAAGAGGAATACACTTTCATGAGGGAATTATTGCCAGTTCCTCACACTTTCATGAGGGAATTATTGCCAGTTTCTCACACTTTCATGAGGGAATTATTGCCAGTTCCTTACACTTTCATGAGGGAATCAAAACCACGCCCACTGAGAATCAATGGACGTGGCGTGTATTGATGGCTGGATTTGTTCAGTCTCCCCGCACCTCGTGGAGGATCTCTCTGACTTGGGGATCGGCGAAGTGTTCGTCAATCTCCTCGGCACTCAAGCCGATGAACTCGTGGCAGTTGTAGTGGATCCAGTGTTCGTCGTCCTCGCTCTTCAAGACGTGCTTGCGGCAGTAGTAGTCCGGTTGGATGGGAAGCGGCTCCTCATCCTTGTAGAGGGGCACCTTGTAGTCGTAGACCACAATCTTGAGATCCTCACGGGGAATGCCCTTGTGCATGATGATCCTGCCCAGTTCATTGACCGTCTTGCCGGTGTCAAAGATGTCATCAACGAGGAGGATCTTGTCGCCGGTTCGCAGGTGTTCGGGCGAGTAGGTCCACCCGTCGACCATTACGTTAGCCTGGTCGCGCAGATACCCATAGGAGCGTGCCACCACCGCAGCATAGAAGACCGGCCTCCCCTTCTCCCTGATCCTGATCATCTTGTAGTACTCACTGAAGACATTGGCCATGTACGCACCACCTCTGAGAGAGGCGTAGATGATGTCGGGGACGAAGTGATCTTCGGTGTACATCCTGTGGGCGAGTTTCAGCGTCGTGTCACGGATCGTGTCACAGCTGATGAATTCCTTCTGCATCGGGCTTCTCTCCTATACGGTCAGGACCTTCAGGCCATCGTTTGTTATCGCTACAGTATCCTCAAAGTGTGAGGATGGCAACCCATCGGTTGTGACAACTGTCCAGTTGTCCTTCAGTACCCGCACCTTGGCTGTGCCCATGTTGATCATCGGCTCGATGGCCAACACCATCCCCTCACGGATGCGGGGGTTGGGTAGGTAGGGAGAGGCGTAGTTGGGAATCTCAGGTCCTTCGTGGACGGCAAGGCCAACCCCATGGCCACAGTAGTCGCGCACCACGCCGTAGCCGTGGGCGGTAGCGTGGGCATAGACCGCCTTGCTGATATCCTGGATGCGTGCCCCACTCTTGCCTGCCGCCTCAATGCCAAGGCGGAGGCACTCTTCGGTGACTGTATTCAATTGAAGCTTCTCTTTCGTTGTCTCACCGATGATGAAGGTGCGGGCCATATCGGAGAAGTGCCCGTCGAGGTTGATACCCAGGTCGATATCAACGAGATCTCCGTGTTGAATGATACGTTTCTTGCTCGGGATGCCGTGGATTACCTCTTCGTTGATGGAGATGCACGCAGAGGCCGGAAAGCCGCCGTAGTTGAGGAAGGCGGGAATCCCGTGGTGATCTGTGATGAAGTCATGGCAGAATGCATCCACCTCCCAGGTGGACATGCCCGCTTCCATGAAGGAGGCAAGCCGGCGCATGAGCTCTGCGGTCAGGCGGCACGCCTCTTCGATCCGCTTGATCTGCTCTGGGGTCTTGAGCGTGATCATCGCATGTTCCCCCTGATGGGGAAGAGCTGTTTTTGCATCGCATCGAGGATGCCGTTGATGAACTTGTAGTTCACCTCGGTCGAGAAGTCCTGGCTGAGCTTGACCGCCTCATCGATGACGATGTGGGGGTGGATGTCCTCGTACTTGAAGCAGAAGACGCTGATGCGCAGGATGTTGCGGTCGACGTAGTCGATCTTCTCGATCGGCCGGTTGAGTGAGAAGCGGGCGATGAGCTCATCGATCTCCGCCAGGTTCTCCAACGTCCCCCGAACCAGGTACATGCCGTAGATCTTCACATCGTCCTCGAATTGGTCGAACTCCTCGACGGTGGTGGCACTGAACGTCGGCTCGACAAAGGACTGCTCCAACTGGTTGTTGAAATCCATTGCGTAGAGGGTCTGGAGGGCCAATTCCCGGGCTTTGTGTCTGCTCTTCATCTTACTTCTTGTACAGGATGTTCACCGTCGCGCCCTTGCGCAGGTCGGAAACCAGGTCGTTGATCGCCTTGACGTAGATCTCCTGCTGCTTGACCTGGGTAAGCTCCTCGGTGATGTAGGAGCGGATGGTGGCCGTGGTGTTCGGACTGATGGCATCATCGAGGGCCAGGATCTTCGTCTCGTTGTACGCAAGGACCTTGAGGATGTGGTAGCCGGTGAGGCTGGTGACCACCGAGCTGGTCATCCCCACATCGGTGGAGAACGCGGCATCGAAGAAGTTGTCGCCCAGACCTGCCAACGCTTCCTTGTTGTCCATCGTCAGCCAGCCGATATCACCGGCCTTGCCCTTGGACTGGGAATCCTCGCTGTACTCCACCACCGCCTTCTCAAAGCTCAGCACTCCGCTCTTGATGCGGCGCGCCGCATCCTCAAGCTTTGCCTTGTTCGCCCGGTCGGTACTCTCACTGTCGGAAAAGGGGATGTAGATGTGGCTGAGCTTGACCGTCTCAGGGCTGATGAACTGGGTGCGATTCTTGCGGTAGAAGTTGGTGATTTCACTCTCGTCGATCATGATCGTCTGGTTGAGCTCAGCGCTCTTCTTCAGGCGTACGTAGGCATCGACGAGCAGCTGTTCCCCGATCATGTTCCGGTAGTCGGCTACCGATCCAAAGTTGCTGACGATGAGCTGGGAGAACTGATCATCGGTGAAGTACTGCCCATAGGAGGCCTCCAAGTTCGCCTTCTGGCTTGCGTAGGCGCTGTCGATCATCGAGTCGGTGATCTTGATGCCATCACGGGCCGCTCCCTGGCGGAAGAGCTCGTTGTTGATCAAGAGGTTGAGAATCTGCAGCGGATCGACCGCGGTGGGGTCCCCGCCGGCAGCTCTGGTGGACTCCTGGTACTGGCGAACCTCACTCTCCAACTCCGACACGGTAATCGGAACGGTCCGTGTCAGCTTCACTGTCGCCGCAGGGGCGCTGATAGAGGCGGCGGTGAGGGCACCGGCCGCCACGAGGATGATCAACACTGCCGCACATGCGCCTTTTCTCATCGTTTGTCTCCTCCGATCTGCAGGTGTCTACCCACCGCACGGGCGGCATCTGCACTCTTGATCAATTCACTCTTCTTGAGAAACATCCCCTCGCCTTCCATCACCTTCATCAGGGTCTGCAGCGTCTTCATCGCCCGTACGCCCCCCTTGGTGATCCACGCCATAGAGCGTTTGCCACTGAGCGTTCCGGCGGTCTTGAGGAAGGTGGTAAGCGACGTGGGGATCTTGCCACCAAAGGTGGTGGTTGCCTCGCTGCCGATGACGATGTAATCGTAGTAGGAGACCACCTTTCCTGCCTCGAGGGAGGCGTCGAGCACATCGACGGTATGCCCTTGTGCCCCGATGCCTTCGGCGAGGGCTCTGGCTATTGCCTTCATCCGATCGCTGGCCTTTGCATGTGGCGCATACAACACGAGTACTCTCATCACACTCCCCCTATACAGCTACCGACCGCGAGTGCGGCCGGTAGACGATACGATATGGCAGCTACCGCCCCTCAGTTTGCCGGGGTGGGCTCCGCCGTCCACCACTCGGTGGTCTCTCTCACGTGTTCTGTGGTGACTGAGTCGAGAAGCGAATCCTGTGACGGTGATTTGTTGACAAATGCAACAACGAGGGCCAGCACCAAAAAGAGGATGGCCAACGCCCCGGTGGCCTTGGTGACCACACCGCTTGTATATGAACCGAAGGCCGTGTTGCTGCCTCCACCGAAGATGCCGCCAAGGCCCTCGCTCTGCTCATCCTGGATGGCGATGAGGAAGACCAACAACAGGCTCACAATGACAAACAACACCAACAAAATTACGCTTAAAACACCCATCTTTTACTCCGATCTTACGCACCGAAGTTCACAATCGGAAGGAACTGCTCCACCGAGAGGGAAGCGCCACCTACCAGTGCACCGTCGATATGCTCTTTGCTCAACAAGGCCGCAACATTGTCGGCCTTCACTGAACCACCATACTGTATAATGAGCTCTTCTGCAACACCCTCATTGTAGAGTTTTGCGACCAGTCCCCTGATGAACGCATGGGCGTCATTGGCGTCCTCAGGGGTTGCCGTCCGGCCTGTCCCGATGGCCCAGACCGGCTCATAAGCGAGCGTTATCTTCTTCATCTCTTCAGCCGAGACTCCCTTGAGGCCCTCGGTGACCTGGCTGGTCAACACCTCCTCAAGGTGCCCACCCTCGCGTTCGCTGAGGGTCTCGCCGATGCAGAGGACGACCTCCATTCCTTCGGCGATGGCCAGCAGCACCTTGCGGTTGATGAAGCTGTCACTCTCACCGTAGATGGCGCGCCGCTCGCTGTGGCCGAGGATGACGGTGTTCACCCCCAGATCCTTGAGCATCAGGGCGCTGATTTCCCCGGTGTGTGCCCCACTCTTCTGGTCGCTCATGTTCTGGGCTCCGACGATGATGTTCGATCCCTTGAGCACCTCGAGGACTGCGGGGATGGTGACAAATGGCACGGCGACCATGACCTTTGTCCGGCTCCCCTTCAGTGCATCCTTCAAGGAGGCTGCGAACACCGCCCCTTGGCTGGGGGTCATGTTCATCTTCCAGTTACCTGCAATAAATGGCTCTCTCATCTTACTTCTCCAGTGCCTTGATACCCGGCAGGGTCTTGCCTTCGAGGAACTCCAGCGAGGCGCCGCCTCCGGTGCTCACGTGGCTGATCTTATCCGCGAGGTGGAAGGTGTTGATCGCAGCAACCGAATCCCCTCCCCCGACGACGGTGACGGCACTGCTTGCTGCAAGTGCCTTGGCCACATCGAGGGTGCCCTCTGCGAAGGCAGCGAACTCAAAGACGCCCATCGGTCCATTCCAGACAACGCTCTTGGCTCCCTTCAGCTCATCGACGATGAGGGCCACCGTCTTGGGCCCGATGTCCATGCCGATGAGGCCGTCCGGGATGTCGGGCCCATCGACGAGCACCGCCTCCTCATCCTCCTTGAAGGCCCGTCCACAACGGTGGTCGACGGGAAGGATCACCGTGACCCCCCGCTCTGCTGCCTTCGTGAGAAAGGATGCTGCCGTCTCTCGAAACTCCTCCTCGACCAGGCTGCCACCGATGGTGTGGCCTTGCTCGAGCAGGAACGTATAGGCCATGCCGCCGCCGATGACCACCGTCTGACACGTCTTGGAGAGGCTCTCCAGCACGCTGATCTTGCTGCTGACCTTCGAACCGCCGATGATGGCCACAAAGGGCTTGTCCGGGCTCTCCAAGAGCGGGGCCATGAACTTGACCTCTTTTTCAATGAGGAAACCGGCATAGGAGGGAAGGTAGTGGGCTACCCCCTCGGTGGAGGCGTGGGCCCGGTGGGCGGTGCCGAAGGCGTCGTTGACGTAGACATCGCCGTAGGAAGCAAGCGTCTTGGCAAAAGAGGGGTCATTGGCCTCCTCCTCGCTGTAGAAGCGCACGTTCTCCAACAGCAGCACATCCCCCGCCTTGAGGGCATTGACCTCCCTCTCCACTGCCTCACCGATGACATCGCTTGCCAACGTGACCGGCTTGCCCAACAGCTCGCTGAAGCGCTTGGCGATCGGGGCCATGGAGAAGTCGGGGTTCTTCTTTCCCTTGGGACGTCCAAAGTGGCTCATCACCACCACGCGTGCCCCCTGGTCGAGCAGGTACTCGATGGTCTTCAGCGCAGCCTTGATCCGGGTGTCGTCACCGACGACCCCGTCCTTGACCGGCACGTTGAAGTCGACACGCACCAGCACCCGCTTTCCTGAAAAGTCCCCTTCCAAAATTGTGTTCAGCACCATATAAAACCTCTGTCTTTGTACAAGCACAAGATCAGGCCTGTGTTACCAGGCCTGAATAACGGTGTGCATCCGATTACTTCACCAGCTTCCTGGCCAAATCCACGACACGGGCCGAATACCCCATCTCGTTGTCGTACCAGCTGATGACCTTGACCATCCTCTCGCCCATCTTCATCGTCAGGGCTGAGTCATAGATCGAGGAGTGGTGGTTGCCGATGACATCATGGCTGACGATCGGATCCTCGGTGTACTCGAGGATGCCCTTCATCGGTCCGTCGGCTGCCTTCTTCATCGCTGCGTTGATCTCTTCAACCGTGGCATCCTTCTCCAGCAGCACGACCAGGTCGACGACTGAACCGGAGGCTACCGGCACGCGCATCGCCATGCCGTTGAGCTTGCCCTTGAGTGAGGGGATGACCTCACTGACGGCCTTGGCCGCCCCGGTGGTGGTCGGGATGATGGAGACTGCAGCACTGCGGGCACGGCGAAGGTCGCGGTGGGGCTGGTCGAGGATCACCTGGTCGTTGGTGTAGGCGTGGACGGTGGTCATCAAGCCGCGCTCGATGCCGAAGTTGTCCTGCAGGACCTTGGCGATCGGGGAGAGACAGTTGGTGGTGCAACTGGCGTTGGAGAACGCCTCAAGCGAGAGGTCGATCTGGTCATCGTTGACACCGAGAACGACGGTCTGGTCGATCGTGTCCTTTGCCGGGACGGTGAGGATCACCTTCTTGGCACCAGCCTTGATGTGGTCCTTGTACCCGCCCTTCGGGCCCTCGGCGACGGTGAAGACACCGGTGGACTCAATGGCGATATCGACGTCGAGTGCCTTCCAGGGCAGCTCGGCGGGGTTGCGCAGTGCATAGATGGGAATCCGTACCCCGTCGACGACGATGGCATCGTCGGTGGCCTGGACACTCTTGGAATATACTCCATAGGTGGAGTCGTATTTCAGAAGGTGGGCGAGGGTCTTGGGATCGGTCAGGTCGTTGATCCCGACGATCTCGATGGACTTGTCTTCAAAGGCTACCTTGAATACGTTACGACCGATTCTTCCGAAACCATTGATTGCGATTTTCATTCTCTGTTTTCCTCCAGGAATCTAGTTGTATATCGATAATAATATACTGTTTTCTTTTACCAAGGGTCAACGTACAACCCTAGTTTTTCACTATTAATTTAACACGATTGATCTTGTGTCCGTCAATCTCCATGACGGTGAAGATCGCCTGTTCATCCTCAATGGACTCGTCATTTTGGGGGATTTTTCCAAAGAGTTCGAAGACGTATCCGCCGATGGTCTCGAACTCCTCATCCGAGAGGCGGAGGTGGCACTCCTCGTTCACCTCCTCGATGGAGGCACGGGCATCGACGAGGTACGTCTTCTCATCGACAGCGACGATCGTCTCCCCCTCATCCTCATCAAACTCATCCTGGATGTCACCGACGATCACCTCAAGGATGTCCTCCATCGAGACGATGCCACTCACCCCGCCATACTCATCGATGGCGATGGCAATGTGCACCTTGCGCAGCTTGAACTCACGCAAGAGGTCATCGAGGTGCTTGCTCTCAGGGATGAAGTAGGGCTTGCGCATCAAGACGGAGAGATCGAACTCGTTTTGGATGTTGCAGCGCAGGATATCCTTGACGTAGAGGATGCCGACGATGTTGTCGATGGTCTGCTCATAGACCGGGTAGCGGGAGTAGCCCTCCTCTGCGATGATGGCGTAGAGCTCATCGAGGGTGATGTCACGGCTGATGAACGCCACGTCGACACGAGGGACCATGATCTCCTTGACGGTCTTGTCCCTCAGCTCGCCGATACCCTCGATCATCGTCTGGCGTTCGACGTACTCCATCTCAGAGGGGTTGGAGGCGGCTCGCCTTCTTCCCATGCCCTTGAACAGATCCTTAAACGAAAGGCTCAACGTTCACTCCCCCTCAACTGCCCAAGCAGGGCCTCCTGCCGCACGAGCATCGGCTCGTCCGCCTCGTTGGTCCCATGGTCGCTTCCCAACAGGTGGAGCAGACCATGGATCAGCAGGCGCTGCAGTTCTTCTTCTGTTTTCACGTTAAAGGATTGTGCATTTCTTTTCAAGGCATCGGGAGAGATAGCCAGGTCGCCCAGGTATCGCAGCTGCCCCTCCTCCTCGAAGAATGGCAACGCATCCTCATCATTGGCAAAGGAGAGGATATCGGTGGATTCGTCGATGAACCGGTATTGGCGATTGAGGCCCTGCATCGTCTCGTCGGTGACAAAGCTCAAGCCGACTTCACACCCATCCTGGTCCAACAGGGCCAAGATTGCCTTGACCTGTTCACTTACCCATTGATGGGGCGCCTGCTCTTCGTACGCCTCCAACTCATAGCTGATCTCAACGATCGTCATGGTCTTCACTCCTCGGGGTATTCAATGCGATGGTGGTCGCGTCCGATGAGGGTCTGCACGAAGGACTCCTCGATACGGTTCAAGTCGGTGAGGGAGAGGC
>JALOBD010000054.1 GCA_023228445.1 Sphaerochaeta sp.
AGACGATTGGTCGCTTCCTCAAGCGAAATCTTTTGGCTGAGGAAATCCTGCAGTGTCCTGAACCAGTCATTGATTTGCTCAGGGGAGAAGAATCTCTCAATGATAAATGTAGTGATACCATTGTTGGCTTGCTCCAAGAAGCTATCGAGAGAATCATCACCCTTTGCCCCAATGACAATTGGTGCCAGCTCCTTGGACTCTGCAGCAATCCGGCCGTTGTGCTCAGGAGTGGTGATGTACATCAAGAAATCAATGGCCTGATCAACCATGTTCTTGTCAACCGCACTCCTCGATACCGCCAACTGGACGCCAGAGGCTCCTCCAATCATCCTCATCGGTGCGTTGTCATCCACATACTTTGATGTAGCACTCGTGATGCGGGGGACATAGAACGTTCCAACTTCGAAAGTCTTGAGAGGATCTGCTTCGAGAACCGGATACTCCCAGATGCCTTCCCACCACATGGCGGCCTGCCCACGGTTGAACAACCCAGTTGCAGGAGCGGTGAGGAACCCTCTCTGGAAATAATCCTTCCACTCATCCAACAGCCTCAGGACTTCCCGGTGTTGTGGGGTGGCTGCACCCAAAATGCCAAATTTCACCGCCCGGGCAAACTCTTCAGTGCTTACGATCTCATTACCATCCAAGTCGATTTGTGGCAACAGGGGCTCGAAGAGGAATGAGAGGAACACCCGGTATGCCCAAGAGGCCTTTGTGGTCGTAGACATATCAAAGAGGAAGGGGATGACATCCGTCTTATCCCTGATTGTCTTCAATACGTGCTTGAACTCTTCCCACTCTTGCGGGGCTTCCAACCCTAATTCATTGAAGAGCGTCTTGTTGTAGTAGATCCCCGTTGCGACCAGTGAGATCGGCAGAGCCCAGAGTTCTCCTGTGCTCGATAGCCTGGTGGAGATAATTTTCTCACCAAAGAGATCCATCCATCGTTTGTTGCCGGGAACATAGGGGTTGGGTTTTTCAAGATAGGGCCTCAAGTCAACAAACCATTCGTTCTCCTTGAATCCTTCAAGCTCGGTCGCCTGAGCCATGACCAATTCTGGCAATGTCCCTGCAATCGACTGCGTTGTAATCCAGCTCATGTATTCACTTGTATTGGAGTGGTCTCCCATGAAGTTGTAGAACTCGATCTCAACGTTCGGAAACAGTTTCTCGTAATCCCTTGCAATGTCGTCAAACGCCCTCAGTGGGGGAAGCGTCGAAATTGCCCGATCGATGCCTGGGGTGAAGCGTTCTGCATATACCCGCATCTTCTGGGGAGCTCCTACCGGACTCTCCTTGCTTCCAGCAGCAAAGACAGACGACATCAACAGTCCTGCGATCAGCAGGACAATCAAACATTTCTTTACCATTGTGTTTCTCCTTTTATGTACAATGATTTTCATAGTGAAAGCTTCTTTGGCTACAACGCCATGTGTTTGCATCTCTTGGCGACCTCCTTCTCACACCGAATCAACGGCACATCACACAACCCATTCAAAATCTATCCCCAACACCTGGGCAATCTTCTGCAGCGTAGCTGCGTAGTGGCCAACACCCAAGGCGTAGTGATGCGTAGGCCCGGCTGCCATCCACCGTCTGAGGAACTGTCTGATATCAGGACCAAAGGATCCATGCGTATTGGTATTGCCCGTCGGTGGGATAGGGGCATCGATTGACTCCCCCTCAGCGACAATGAACTTGAGCATCCCTTGATGATTTGTAGAGACGCTGAGCATGGTGATCGGTCCCGTCTTCAACTTGAACTCGACGCTGGCCCCATCCCCAGGTTTGCCATGGTACTTGGTAAGGCTACGCAGGACTGGTTTGCCATCCGCGATGTTGATGTGGTGTGGCCCATCATGACCGACCAGCACCGTGTTGTTATTGAAATCCACTGGATGGAATTCAGCGAAGCTTCCCCCGATATCCAACCGGTCCATGATCATCATCCCCAAGCATGTCTTCAAGTCGAACTCCCCACACATGGGAAAGCCCTGGGCACAGAGCAATGAGTTTCCTACGATGAAGTTGGTGACAAGCGTGCGAACATCAGTGCCCTCCTCTCCTTCGTAATAGTAGGCAAGGCCATCAAGTTGCTTCTCATCAACAAACCGCTCCAGCGCAACGGCAACTTTGGCTGCTGTGTAGAGGTGTTCATCGGTGAGACGGGTGGTCACCGGATCGCTCACCGGGTCGGGAGTATCAAAGAACTGCAGGATCTCCTCACTCTTCTCTTTCACTTCCTCTTCAGTCACTTTGCGGAAGTGCACCATCACATCGTCGGGCTCCGTCATGACGACATGGCAACCGAGGGTGCGGGTAAGCAGGGCGGGATTGACATGCATATCGTACATCGCCTCAAGCACGTGTCCCATCAGTCCAAAGCGCGCCCGCTTCAAGTCATGCAGCACCTTGGCAATGCTGCACCACTCTGCAATCTCCTCGTCGGCGACAGGATCATCGTAGAGTGTCCCGATGATCATCGGAGGTACAGATTTGCCCATCTGTACTGCAACGCCGGCAAACTCAGGCAGCGAGCAGATATCATCGTTCTCCAGCTGAATGCGGATCTCACCATTCTCATAGTCCATCGCCTGAAGCGGCTGCAAGGCGACCAAGACTATTGGTATATCAAGGGTACGGATGATGGGCGCCCAGGTTGCACTGGTCGCATAGGTGAGCATATCAACGAACAGCAGATCAAGAGGGGTCCGCTTCATCGCATCCAATGCTTCGTATGTGGATTGCGAATTATCAATGAACCCAAAGTCGTGAATGGTAACCTTGTGAGTGGATACCTTGTCCATAAAGACTTGTTTCTTTTCGATGAGCGTCTCTTTCAGTCCGGGAAATTGATCCCAATAGACATGATGACCAACCCCCACAACCCCAACATCAGCGTGAAGCGGCTTCCGTCTCTTCATGCGAAATCCAGTCCCCTTCTCCAACGCTCCATCGCTCATACGACTCATAGATACCCTCTCAACATAGTAATTACACTCAAACAAAAAGGAACGATGTCTCAATTATACGAGCTAATCTGTGCAACGTCAAACCAAATGAGGGTATTTTCGTGTGCATAAAATTGATAGTAATAATTTGCTATTCACTTATATATTAATGAGTTGTACTATAATAATATTTCATATTTCGCTTTTATTAAGATTTTATTTACTTTTCTATTCTCTTATCATCCAACATTTGCTATACTGTGCATATGGAAAAAGACGATCGAATCAAGAGTATTCTTGCCTATCTGCACCAAGGAAATTCAGCAACGTACGCAGAGCTTGCTTCAAAGCTAAAAATCAATCGGGAAACGGTACGCAGGGATGTTGAGTACCTGACACGCCAAAGAGTGCTCTCCCGGGAAAACCGAAAAATTTTCCTCAATGAAAACAGCACTGCACGATCGTTCCTGCTGGCCAATGGGATCCTCTCTCGGGATGAGCGTGCCAAATCAATTCTCAAGATGCTCGCCCAAAAGCAAACGATGCGCATCACCCAGCTGGCTAAAATCTTCAACGTCTCTTCCACCACAATTCGTGCTGATTTGAAACGGCTTGATGAGCAAGGACTGCTGCTCCTTCACCATGGGTACGTTACCACTGTCGAAATGGATACCCAGCATCCCCACACCTGGGATGATGAAACAATCCGAAGATTTGAGCTGGTGGCAAAGCGTTGTGCTTCTCACATTGGGCCCAATGAGACAATTTTCTTGGATGACAGTCCCTGCAGCCTCGCCATTGCAGGTATTCTGCAAACGTACACAGACCTCCAAGTTGTGACTACCTCATTTCACAGCGCAACGCTCTTGGCAGGCACACCTGTCCAAGTTTTGTTGCTCGATAGCCCGGCATCATGTAAAAAGCCTCTCTCGAGATTGCTCAAGACGGCTAGTTTTATACAAGAAATGCAGATCTCCAAAGCCTTCCTGAGCCTAGACGCCTATGACTCTGGAGATTTCGTCTCCCTGCATGACCCAGCGCTTGCTGCCATCCTCGGCCCCTTCACCAAGGCTGGTGTGAAATTGATCTTCTCTCTTGATTCATCGAAATTGGGTACCGCGCCCAGCCACGATCGCCAGGTTGACCTGAGGACTATCACAAAGAATCTCATCGAGATCGTCATCAACGAAGTGCCGGATGAGGAGATTGTCAAGGAGAACGTCTCCTACAACTATCCGATCACCTATTGCGGGCCCGACCATGTGTTGCACCTTGGCCTGCGGGGAACAAAAAAGATTGGATTTTCCTTCTACCCAGGCAACGCCGAATTCAGAAACAAAGTGGCAGAATCCATTGAGCAAGCCTGTAAGCACCACCATGAATTCAGCTTGGACATCAGGAGCAACTCAGGCAACTATGAGTCTATCATCGACAACATCCAGTTGCTCATCCAGGATGGGATCGATCTTTTGATCGATTACTCCAGCAACTTTGACGTCGGTGAGCTCATCGTGAGAAAACTGAACAACTCAAAGATTAACATACCGGTCATCATGGTCGACCTGCCGGTGCAGAACTCATACTACTATGGGGCTGACAACGTGGAGGCGGGACAAATCGCCGGAGACCATGCAGCCCGTTTCGTACTCAGTCAATGGGACGGGAGAATCGATTCCATCATTTTATTGGACAAGTCGATTTCAGGGTGGGGTTGCCAACAGCGCCTGCTCGGCAGTCTTGACAGTCTTCGCACCAAGATTGACTTCTCTTCTGAAATTATTGAGCGTTTGGAGTGTTCCTCAAGCTATGAGGCGTACAAACCTAAATTGATCAGGCGTCTGGAGTCCTTGGAAGAGGAAGATACGTGCCTTGTCATGTCTTTTGGCGAAGATACCACCATCGATACCTACGACCTGATCAAAGAGTACGCCAGGACCAAAAGGATCGTCATGGTTGGACAGAACTATACGGAGAAGCTCAAACAGCTGATGGAGGATGAGCACTCCCCACTCATCGGGTGCGTGACGTATGGCCAAGATACGTACGGCAGTGAAATCATTGAAATAGCCACACAGATACTCTCTTCCAAGGGAGCGGATTTTGTCCATTACGCCGAGCATGAATGGATTCCAAACAAGTCCTATCAATCTGTTTGGCAGTAACTTTCGAGATTACACCACCACCCCCTTCTTGAGGATGATGTTGGCATAGAGGCTCGTCTCGCCGGTGGCGATGATGGCGTACGCCTTGCGGCTGCGCTCGTAGAAGGCAAAGCGCTCGATCATCTCAAAGCCTTTGAAGCCCTCGTCCCCTGCCGTGGCAATCCTCTCGTAGGATGCCCAGATCGGGGTCTCGACATGGTCACCACCCACCTTCTCCATCAAGAAGGCGTTCGGCGCGTAGGTGTCGAGCGGAAAAAGGGTCAAGAGCGCCTCCAAGATCGCCTCGATGCCGTGCCCGTCGAGGCGGATGACCCGCTCGTTCATGCTCGCGGCGGGGAAGTTGCCGTCGCCGATGACGATCTCGTCGCCGTGGCCCATCTCCATGATGACTTTCAACAACTCGGGGCTGAGGATCGAAGGAATATTCTTGAGCATGGCCTTCTCCTTGTTTTTTCGATTGCAAAGCGGGCTCCCCTGTGCAATACTAAGGGTGATTGTAAACGATTACATTGAACATCATATACCAAGGGGGACGATATGGCAATGAAGAATGTAGGACCGGAGAAGCGCTATGCATCTTCTCTTCCAAAGATCGGCATCCGTCCAGCGATCGACGGCCGGCAACGGGGTGTACGCGAGTCGCTTGAAGATCAGACGATGAATATGGCGAAGGCCGCCGCAAAGCTGATCAGCGAGAACGTGTTCCATGGCACCGGTGAGCCGGTGGAGTGTGTCATCGCCGATACTACCATCGGCGGAGTGCGCCAGAGCGCCGACTGCGCTGAGAAGTTCGCCCGTGAAGGGGTGGCGGTCACGCTGACGGTAACCCCGTGTTGGTGTTACGGGACCGAGACCTTCGACATGGACCCGATGACCGTCAAGGCAGTCTGGGGTTTCAACGGCACCGAGCGACCGGGCGCGGTCTACCTGGCCGCCGTGCTCGCCGCCCACACCCAAAAGGGTCTTCCCGCCTTCGGCATCTACGGACGTGACGTGCAGGACTCTGCCGACACCTCTATCCCCGACGATGTGGCTGAGAAGATCCTCCGCTTCGCCCGCGCCGGAATCGCCGTTGCGACGATGCGAGGCAAGAGTTACCTCTCCATCGGTGGCATGTCGATGGGCATCGCCGGCTCGATTGTCGACCAGGACTTGCTGCAGAACTTTTTGGGCATGAGGAGTGAGGTCGTCGACATGAGCGAGATCGAGCGCCGCATCAGTGAAGAGATCTACGACCCGGAGGAGTACAAGAGGGCCATTGCATGGGTGCGTGAGAACTGCATCCAGGCAGAGGATACTGTCAATGCCCCCGAGTCAAGGCGCAGCACCGAGCAGCTTGAGAAGGACTGGGCCTACTGCACCAAGATGACGATGATCGGACGCGACCTGATGATCGGCAACAAGAGGCTGGAGGCGATCGGGTTTGAGGAGGAGGCTTTGGGCCACAACGCCATCCTCGCCGGTTTCCAGGGCCAGCGCCAATGGACCGACCACTGGCCGAATGGTGACTTCATGGAGACGATGCTGACCACCAGCTTCGATTGGAATGGCATCCGCGAACCCTTCCTGATGGCCACGGAGAACGACCACCTCAACGGCATCAGCATGCTCTTTTGCAAGCTGCTCACCAACCGGGCCTCGATCTTCAGCGACGTGCGCACCTACTGGAGCCCTGAATCGGTCAAGCGGGTCACTGGCTGGCAGCCCGAGGGGCTTGCCAAGGAGGGCTTCATCCACCTGATCAACAGTGGGGCGACCACCCTCGATGCCGCAGGACAGATGAAGAATGAGCAGGGTGAGAGCGAGATGAAACGCTTTTGGCAGATCACCGAGGAGGATGTGAAGAGAACCTTGAAGAACACCCGCTTCAGCGTCGCCAATGTCGGCTACTTCAGAGGCGGTGGCTTCAGCTCTACCTTCCTCAGTGAGGGCGGCATGCCGCTGACCATGGTGCGCCTCAACGTCGTCAAAGGAGTGGGACCGGTGGTCCAACTCGCCGAAGGATGGACGTGCGATGTGCCTGAGGAGGTCTTCGAGATCATCAACAAGCGGACCGACCAGACCTGGCCGACGACGTGGTTTGTGCCGCGCACCGATGGCAAGGACGGCCCCTTCAAGGATGTCTACTCGGTCATGGCCAACTGGGGCGCCAACCATGGAGCTCTCGGCTACGGTCACTTCGGAGCGGATATCATCACCCTCTGCTCGATGCTCCGCATCCCGGTGAACATGCACAACGTTGCCGATGGTGACATCTTCCGGCCCAGTGCCTGGTCGATGCTCGGCATGGACAAGGAGGGGGCGGACTTCCGTGCCTGCGCCAACTTCGGCCCGTTGTACGGTGCTTACTGATCGAAGGATTTCAAATCGACACACAGGGTTGGCGATCGCCGACCCTGTTTTTATCGTCAACACCTTTGCATCTGAGATATTCTGTCGTATGCTACTGTCCTATCGAGGCGCATATGGCAGATTATCTTGATCGTTGGAAGGACGAACTCATCAGGCAAGGCACACCTGAAGGAGAGATTGTCCGGGCACGTGCTGAGCAGCAGCGCATCCAGGCGACGCTCGGTGATATTTCAGACGACGAGGCCCAAGTAGTTTCCCTCCTTCGCATGGGTGTGTGCTTCTGCCTCGAACAGCAGCCTCTCTTTGGGCGTGCCCACCTGAAGGTTGTGCTGTTGCTGCTGGCTCAGTTCACCCTCTCCCAACTTCCCCGTTTCCTCGGCTATCCATTCGGCGATGCAACGTCCAGCCTCTATGGACTGAACATGAGTTTCCTGATCTTCCCCTTCCTTGCCATCTATCGCGGGTGGGGCCATCCCCGTCTTTTGGCCTCCTTCCTGCTCGCCTCAGCCCTCCTGGCACTCTCAGTGAACATGCTCTTTGTGGGCAAGGCCGATACCCAGTCCCCCACCGTGGTGCTTGCAATCCTCCACCTTCCCCTGTTCTTTACCCTCAGCCTTGCCCTCTTCGGCCCACACCGCCGCCTCGTTGAGCGTATGTGGACACACCTGAGCTTGGTCGAGGAGACACTCCTGTTGACCTTCCTGCTCCTCTGTGCAACCGGTTTCTCGATGATGCTGGTCACCCTGCTCTTCGAGGCGATCGGGTGGAGGGTCGAGGATGAGGTGGCCACCGTAACGATTACCGGTATTGTTCCCCTCCTGCCCCTCCTCTCGCTCCATCTGCTCACGATCAGAGGAGCAAAGCTGCAACAGCTGATCCGCCTGTTGACAACCCTCTTCTTGCCGGTCTTCACCCTCCTTATGGCGGCGTTCCTCCTTGTCCTGCTCTTTGGAACGGGAGCGGTGGTTGAAGACCGGTCGCTCCTGTTGGCCATCGATATCCTGCTCGCTGTGCTGCTGTTGATGATTTTGTACGCGGCAGGCCAGCTGGAAGACCAGCAGAGGCCACGGCTATGGAGGGGTCTCATCATCCTCTCCAGCGCCATTGCCCTCACCCTCGACATCGTCGCACTTCGAGCAATCGGTACACGCCTGGCCCAATTCGGCCTCACCGCCAACCGTCTTGCAGTGCTGGCACAGAACATCCTGCTCTGTGCCAACCTCATTGCCATCGTGGCCACCCTGCTGAGCAGGCGGTCCATCGCTCGGATGCAAACCGGCTTCCTGCTCCTCTATGGTGCGTGGTTCCTCTTTGTCGTCCTCATCTTCCCTCTGCTCTTCTGATGCACAGACCACCTAGAGTGCAAGAATAGCCTTCCAGACCCCCTCATTGGTGGGGATGCCCAACCTCAGGTTCTCCTCACGGATCTTGAGCCGGTTCTGCCCGGGCCAGCGTACCTGACCTCCTGCCTCGATCGGTTCGCTTGCGTTGATACTGGCAAGCGAGGCGCTGATGCGCCTCTCAATCTCCTCGCGATCGTCAAATGATGAGAGGTTCATTGCCACAAAGACCTGGCTCACCCCCTGCTCATCACCCAATCGGCTGATTTCCTCGGTGGTGCGCCCGCCGCTGAGCGACGCTGCCACCAGATCGAGCATCAACGCCAGGCTCGTGCCCTTCCAAAATCCGATCGGCAGTGGTCGCTTGCTCTCCAAGATCGCTTGGGCATCGTCGGTAAGATTGCCCGCGGTGTCCCATCCTCCGGCTACCGGAAGCGGTTTGCCCTCACGCACATACCCCTCCATCTTGCCGTAGCTGAAGAGGGACATCGCCATATCGATGAGGATCACCCCTTCTTTGGCGGGGATGGCAATGACCAACGGGTTGTTGCCCACCTTCGCATCGAGGCCGCCCCACGCGGGCATGAGGGCGATTGTATTGGTCCACAGGATGCCGATGCACCCCGCCTCCCCCGCCATGATGCCGTAGGTGCCCGGGCGCATCCAATGGTTGGTATTCTTCAGCGCTACAATGCCGATGGTATGGGACTTCGCCAGCTCGATGGCCCGGCTCATCGAGGCATGGGCGTTGAGATTCCCTACCCCGCTGTTGCCGTCCCAGCGCTCAAGGACCCCATGGGAGGCGATGCGTACCGCCCTCTCCTTCACATTGACCACACCGCGGTCGATCAAGTCGATGAAGGTGGGGAAACGGTGTGCCCCATGGGTATAGACCCCCTCCAGCGAGGTATCTGCAATGAGCTGTGCACAGAGGCGAGTATCCCCCTCGTCCATCCCCCGGCTCAGCAGCACCCGTTCAAACTGGCCCTTCATCTCTTCATATGTCACTCGGATCATCACCACCCTCCTATCGATAGTATACGATGCGGTTGCTGTCACGGACAAAGACGACCGCTCCAACCACCGGCTTGCCCCACAGCCGGGCAGCAGCTTCCATATAGGTGGAGAGCTGCCCTTCATGGGCCTCCTCATCCCACCAACGGTCGCTCTTGAAGTCGACCACCAACAGACCTTCGCCTTGGTCGACCACCAGGTCGATCGCCCCCTCTGCCACCAGAGCCCGGCCCCCCTCCTCAACTCTCAAGAAGAAGCCAACCTCCACCTCCATCGGATACGGCGCGATCTCATCCCGGTAGAAGTCACTGTCAATGAACGAGTCGACCAGCGTGCGGGCATCGCGACCAAGGATTGTCAATGCTTCGTTGGAGAGGCTCTCGGTGAGAGAGGATGGCACGTCCACATCGCGCTCGTCAGAGCCCAGGAGACGCGCCTCGAGCAGGTTGTGGACCAGGGTCCCGAAACCGGTGACCTGCTCCTCTCCAAAGTGCGCCAGCACGCTGTCGCTCTCCAGCGCTGGCAGGAGCATACCCCCCTCACCCAAGCGCGGCGGTGTAAGGGTGGTCACACCCACCCGTAGCAGCGGGGTCGCGATCGGCTCCCTCGCCTCATCATACCACCCGCTGTTCTGCGCAAGACGAAGCGCGAAGGCCTCCTCCCCCTCTCGCTTCAAGCCATAGAGCATCCCCTCCTTGATCGATTCGATGGGCAGCACCCGCACGATGCCTGCCTCCAGGGCAGGGTTGTCGATGTCGAGACCGAGCGCCTCGGTGAGCATCAAGAGCAGGGTATCAGCTTGGCCATCCTCGCTCAGGGAGCGGTTGTTGCGCCCAAAGCTGCCGCTGAAGACCAGATGGGTCTCGCTGCGCGTCAGGGCGACATAGAGCAGGCGCTTAAGCTCGGCCCGCTCCCGGAGCAGCTCCTCATCACGCCCCTCCAATTGGCCTGCGTGGCGGGCAGCCATGACCTTGGTTGCGGTTTCATGGATGGGCTTGTCAAGGTAGTGGGGGATGGGATGCTGGGCGTAGGTGGAGATCAACGCTTCGTTGCGCTTTGCCTTGCTGCCGGTGTTGGCGACGATGACGATCGGGAACTCAAGGCCCTTGGATTTGTGGATCGACATGATCTGTACCCCATCCTCCACCTCCTTGATCACCTCAAGATCCTCGATCTTCTCGTTCTGGGCCAGGTGTTCGCGCAAAAAATCGACGAACTGGCTTACGCTCTTGCCCTCTGCCTGCTGAATCTGGGCGAGGCGGTGGAGGAAGGTGTAGTGCTCGAGGTACACCTGGTACTCCTCGCTTGTGGCCAGGTTGAGGAAGTAGCCGCTCTCATAAAAGAGCGCATGGACCACCTCACTGAGTGTCCCCGTCGCGACAATCGCTGTCAGCTGGTCATAAAAGCGGCCGCACTGCGCCAAGCGGAGGCGGTCCTCCTCACCCAGGGTCTCGATGGGGGCGAAGGGGGGACTCTCCATCACATCGGCGAGGCTGCGGTCGCTGAGCTTGCAGAAGGGACTTCTGAGCACCACTGCATAGGCGAGACGATCTTCACGGTAGAGGACCAGCTGCAACATCGCATAGAGGTCGCCCGCCACCGACTCAAGCATCAACGAGCGGGCAGCCTGGACGCTGTAGGGGATCCTGCGTTGCCGCAGTGCCTTCTCAAAGCTCAGTTGATTGCCGGTGGTGCGCATCAAGAGGGCGATGTCGCTGCTCTGTGGGCGACGTGGGCCCGTGTTTGAGGGAATGAGGAAGGCATCGGTGTTCAGCATCTCCTCTACCAGCGCCGCCACCGCATACGCCTCACTATCGATGGATTTGGCAAGCTCTTCCTCCTCGCTGCCGTTGTCAGTGTATGGTTTGATGAGGACCGTCACCGAGGCGGTGATCCCTTCGGTGGGAGGACGGGTGCCCAGCTCCTCAAAGTCCGCCTCCCACCGCTCTCCCCGATGGGTCATGATGGAGGGGAAAATTGTGTTGAACCACTCGATCAGGGCTGGCTCGCTGCGGTAGTTGGTCCCGAGGTGGAAGGTCTTTCCACCATTTGACACCAACTCATCACCGAGGGCCTTGAAGACGGAGACGTCAGCGCCACGGAAGCGGTAGATCGACTGCTTCTCATCCCCAACGAAGAAGAGTTTGTCGCCTTCAAGCCGCGCTGCGGTGGGGATACCGTCACCCTCATCCCCCAGGCGCTCGGCCAAGAGGTAGAGCAGGTCCTTCTGCAGCTCGTTGTTGTCCTGAAACTCATCGATCATGATGTAGCGGTAGCGCTCCTTGAAGCGTTGCCTCAGCGCTTTGTTGCGTGCAAGGATATCGATGGCGAGGTTCGCCACATCGGAGAAGGTGAGGATCCCACTCTCCCGCTTCTGGGAGTGGACCGCTTCGATGAAGCGTGTGGTGAAGTCGATCACCGCTTCCAGGCGATCGTTCTCGGTCAGTGCGGCCAAGGCTATGCATACTCTCGTTCGTACATCCAGGTAGGTCGGCCAGCTCTCTGATATGATCAGTGCATCGCCCTTTTTACCGGTGGGCTTGCGTCGATGGGCGATGGGGGAAGCGAGTAATGCCAACTCCTCTTGGTATGATGTGCACGCAGCCAGACGGTTGAGGATCTCTCGGGCATCGGATGCAACGTCTCCCACTGTCTTTGTGGCATCGCTGAGCGACGCATACCGTTCGAGGATGGCGATGAGGTCCTCCATCAAGCGCCCATAGGCGCGCTCGACTTGGCTGATGATCTGCAGCGCAGCGCTCTCCTCCACCCGCCTGGGCAATGGGTAGTGCTGGTTGGCAAGCGGCAAGAGCACCTCGTCGATGAGGCGGTCGGGGGTGTAGAGGGTGCTGAGGATCTGTGCACCATCGCTTTGCGGCCAGGTGTCCAAGAGTGCACGTGCACAGCGGCGCACACCCTTGTTGCTCGCCTCGTCATCGATGGCAAAGTCACTGACGATGCCGTAGGAGAGCGAATCGAGTTTGACGATTGAGCTACAGAAGCTGTCCAGCGTCGAGATGGAGGTCGAGCCAAAGTCGGCGACCTGCGCTGCGATGGCCTCATCGTCAGTGCACGTGAGCAGCTGGCGGTGGATCCGTTGCTGCATCTCCCGCGCTGCCTTTCGGGTGAAGGTGAGGGTGAGGATCTCATCGGCCCTCGCCTTTCGCTCGAGGACGAGGCGAAGGAATCGATAGCTGAGCACGGTGGTCTTGCCACTGCCGGCTCCGGCGCTGACGACGCAGTTTGCATCACAGGCGATGGCCGCCCGCTGATGGTCGTCCAGGCGGGTATCGCTCTGGTTCAAGAACTCTTCAAAGCGCATCATGGGGTGGCATACCTCCTTCGACAGAGTGGGCGGTACATGCAGTCAGTACAGCTCGTCTGTGACGGGGTGGCCATCAAGCGGCCATCATCGACTGCTTCAAGGAGGG
>JALOBD010000055.1 GCA_023228445.1 Sphaerochaeta sp.
CACTACCCCATGGTTCGCTGCTCGCTCTTGTTCGGTTGGACCTTTCCTGTTGGCCAGCCGAGGGCAACGCGAGAGTGAAGGGTATGGAGAACAGGAGAGGGAGGAGTCTCATGATACGCAGTGTAGGCCGATGGGCCTTGGTCATCGCCCTCATCATCCCGCTCAGCGGGTGTTCGATGGGATGGGAGGCGAAGAGCAAGGCACGGATTGAGGATCGGGATCTGATTCCCCGAGTCACAGAGATGATCGAGGAGCAGCGCCAGGTGGTCATGCCCTATCTCGAAGAGGAGGTGTCCCGGGTCCTGGCCCGTGGTGAAATCAGCAGTTCAATCATCGTTGCTAATGCCTTATCTGAAGAGCGAGGGAGAGAGTACCTTGAGTTCATGTATACCGTCGGGTGGGCCGAAAGCAGCGATGAGCAGTACGAAGAGGTCGTCTCTTTCGCACACTCGTTGCTGGATGAGTCGGCACGGATCGAGCTCGATGAGCAATTGGTCCAGACACGGGCTTTGTTGATGCAACGCGGTGAACACCTGGCGCGGGCGTTGGCACCCAGTCAACGGGCAGCTTTTTGGAAGGACATGCAGAAGCTGGTCACCCGGACGCTGGTGCTCTTCACCGCCGGGGTGGTCTACGCCTGTATCCCCACCGTCGTCCTCTGGGGCAAGATCGCCGCTGCTACAGCAATCGCGGTTGCAGCTGGTATCGTGGCAACGACGGTGATGTCCATCTGGCGCTACTATCAGTTCGGCGGCTCACTCGATGATTCGTTTGCTGAATGGATCGGGGAAGTCACCACCGAACCTGAGGCAGGGTATGCATTGGCGGCAAGCATGATGGCGGTGGGCAACACGATGAAGCGTGGCCCGGTGGTCACCGGCATCATCATCTGTGTCTTCGCCATCTACAACGTCATCGACATGATCAAGCCGATGCTCAAGCAATACAACTTCTCCGTCTGATCGTTGCGGTTGCTCCTGCCCCCACTTTGTGAAATACTTGCAGTACCCTACGGGGAAAGGAGCAACCATCACCATGTCCAATGCATTTGAATCCGACCTTCTCGCCCGCTTCCTACGCTACGTCGCCATCGATACCATGAGCGATGAGACCGCCGTCGAGACCAAGAGTCCCTCCACCGAGGGGCAGTGGGAGCTTCTCCACCTCTTGGCCAAGGAGCTCGGCGAGATGGGGGTGGAGGATGTCGAGGTAGTGCCCGAAGGGGTGCTGATCGCCCGCCTGCCATCCAACACCGCCAAGGATGTGCCCACCGTCGCCTTTATGGCCCATGTCGACACAGCCGATGACGTACCGGGCAATGGGGTGAAGGCTCGGGTCATCGAATCCTATGGTGGCGGTGATATTCCGCTGAACAGTGAGGTGACGCTTGAGGTTGCCGACAACCCGGAACTTGAGAAGTATATCGGCCAAACGTTGATCGTCACCGACGGGACCACGCTCTTGGGCAGTGATGACAAGGCCGGGGTGGCTGAGATCATGAGTGCAGTAGAGTACCTGATCGACAATCCCCAGATCGAGCATGGCGAAATTGAAGTGCTCTTCACCACCGACGAGGAGACCGGTGCAGGGATGGACAACTTCCCCTACGACAAGATCCGCTGCCAGTACTGCTATACCATCGACGGGGGTGGGCGCCATGTGATCGAGAGCGAGTGTTTCAATGCCGCTACCGTCAAGGTGCGCTTCGAGGGCATCAGCTACCACCTCGGCATGGCGCGTGGGCGTCTGGTCAATGCGCTGACGATGGCGGCGTTCTTCATCAACGCCTTGCCGCAGGCCGAGAGTCCGGAGGCTACCGATGGGCGCTATGGCTACTACTGCGCCCAGGCCATCGATGGCACGGCCACGACGACCGAACTGACCATCTATCTGCGTGACTTCGACCTTGAGGTACTCAACCGGCGCATCGAGGCGCTCAAAGCGCTCGCGCTCGCCACCGAGGCGCTCTATGAGGGGGGGCGGGTCTCTGTCGATGCCAAGCACGTCTACTACAACATGGCCTTGATTGCCGAAAAGAAGCCCTTTGCCATGGAGAATCTCAAGCAGGCTGGAGCAGAGCTCGGCTTCGAACTCTCCCAAGAGCTGATCCGCGGGGGCACCGATGGGGCGAGGATGGCCAACGAGCGCAATATTCCCTGTCCGAACATCTTCACCGGCGGCTACAACCTCCACTCCGTCTATGAGTGGGCAGCCTTGCCGGCGATGGTCGATGCCGCTCGCCTGGTTGCCAAGATCGCTGAGGTCGGAGCCCGCTGATGCGACGAGCCCTCACGCTGCTCATGCTCGTGCTCTTCTCTGTCTCCCTGAGCGCGGCATACCTTGAGCTCACCGTCGAGGGTACGTTGCCGGCAGGGTATGAGACGAGCCTGCGCGCTGGCCTTCACCGATTGCTCTCAAGCCGGCTGGAAGCAGAGGAGACGCTCTTTGGCCACTTGGACGAAGATCTGCTGTTGAGTTTGAGGACCGAGGCGGGTTCGCTCGCCTTCACCCTTCCCTCAGAACCGGAAGCGGTAGAGGCGGTTCTCCTCTCTGCACTTGGCTGGGATGCGATCGAACTCATGGACCTGGGACCTGGCGCGCGCCTCTCCTATCCACTCTCCTACGGGTTTCTCATCGAAGGGCTTCACCAACCGCGCGTCGGGAGGGAGTACTGGGCCATAGACAGCGACCTCAGGCGGCGAGGCAGTGTGCGTACCATGCGTGTGGTGGGCAGTGATGGGAGCGTCGTCTCTGCGGCCCAGACATCGGGAGGCGCGTTGCTTCCCCATATGCGTGTGGTGGAGATGGGGACGTTCGGCTACGGATTGTACGGTTCGGTCTCCACCAAGGGGAGTGTGGCCACCGAGGTCATGGTGCACCAGCGCTTACCGTTCTACCCGATGGAAGCCCACTGGGGGGTTGGCTGGAGTGAAGGGGAGTCGTTCACCGTGCGCGTCGGCCTCGGTGCTACGCTGGCGTTGAGTCATCTCGTGGGGACCGGCACCGTGGTGGGACGCAACCTCTCGATTGTGGGCTGGGCCGATCTGGGGGCAGGGTGGGCCAGTGGCCTGCTCCTCTCAGCCTCGGCTCGTGTCGGCCTCTCCTACCACCTTGCCGCCTGGAAGATATCTGCATTGGTCGGTACTGTACACGCCGCCACAGCCGATGGAATGGCGAACCGGGGACTGTTCTTCACGGTGGGAACAGCGTACACTTATACGCCATGAGACGTCTGCTACCCATTCTGCTGGCCATCGCCCTCCTTTTCGTCTCCTGCTCATCCTTCGAACTCTTTGTGCGCTCGCAGGTGGAGGGCCTTCCTTCTTGGGTGTACAACCCTCAGGTACGCGGGGGTCAGGTCGCCTACGTCGGCAAGGGCAGCAGCACCGTCGCCTACAATGCCCGTTTGGCGGCCTATGAGGATATCCTTGACCAGATATCCGCCTATGTCGGAGAGGACGTGCGCACTGCATACTATCGCGAGCTTACCACCACCTCCCGTATCGCGGACTTCAACCTCTCGGTGACCAGCGAGCACCAGCGAAGTGAGAAGGGGATCAGCTACGTCTACCTGCTGGCCCGCCTCGACGCCGCGCTGCTCTCTGCGCGGCAGACCACCATCTATCGCCAGACGCAGCAGCGGGAAAATGAGATTGCCGCGCTGATCAAAGAGGCTGACCGCGCCTATCGTGCAAACGACGATACACAGGCCATTGCCAGCTACCTGACGGCTGCGGCAGTGGCCGCGAGGGGTCCGGTCTTTGAGAAGAAACATGAGAGCTCCCTCTTGGTCGACCGAGCCATCGCCTACATCAAGGCGTTGCACCTCTCCTTCAGGGCCACCGATCCCGGCTCGGCGACGACAGTGGTGCAGCTGCGCCGGCATCGGCGCCTGCTCTCTTCGCGGGTGGTCAATGCCCCGATCGTGGCCTCCTTCACCGCGTACAACAGCCTTGCAGAGCGCTATGAGGATCGCTTGTCCTTCAATACCGCCTCCCAAGGCTCGTTCCTCTTCATCCCCCACAGTGAGCTTTTGGTAGCCGACGGGTCGATCACCTTCTCCCTTGACCTCACACAGGTCATCGAGAGTGCCCGCGAATACCTCGATCCAGTCTTGCTCGCCCAGGTCGAGGACGCGCTCTCCCTCGTCAGCGCGGCCTTCTCCTATCGGCGTACCTCGCCGCTTGCCTCCCGGCCCCTCCACGTAGAGATCCAGGAGTACGCCATCGACGGGACTATCCAACCGGGGACAGTAGCCCTCTCCTCCTTCGTCTCCACCCTCGATCGATATAACGTCGAGGCGACGGCGGTCGATCTTGATGCAGCCGAGCGTGAGGAGCAGATCGCCGAACTGAGGAGCCGCTATGGTGCAGACGCCCTTGCCTATGTGGGCAGCGTCGGAGTGGTGGTAGAGGATTGGGCCTCTGACCAGGCGGTGGTGGTGGCATCCGGGAGGCTGCAACTCTACGACCTGGAAACCGCTCGCCTGCTCTTTGATACCGAGGATGTCGAGGCGGTGGGCAGCGCCGCCACCCTCGGCGAGGCTCGCATCCAAGCGATGCAACGCTTCGGTACCATCGCTGCATCACGGTGTGCAGCCACGCTCTTCACTCCCTGAAGAGGTGTACCAACTGTGCCGGGCGGTTGGAGATGATTCCTTTGGCCCCGTGCTTCAAGAGTTGCTGCGCCTCCGCCTCATCGTCCACAGTCCAGGCGATCACCGCCTTTCCACGCTCAATCATCTCCATCGCCTGCGCTCGTTCAGGTTTGAGTAGGGTGGGACGCACCAAAAATCGTCCCTGTCCGCCGTGGAGGTAGGAGGGCAACTCCTCTGAGCGACTGTAGATCACCGCGGTGGGGATACGGCCTTTGGCGAGGCGCTTGAAGCGCCACAAGAGGATCGGGTTGAAGGAAGAGACGAGTACCCCCGTCTCAAGGCCGGCTGTTTCGATGGCGCTGAGCACCCCCTCCTCAAGACCGGTACGCCCGATGCCTTGCGCTTTGAGCTCGATGTCGTACATCAGCTGGTCGCCGATGCAGGAGAAGACCTCTTGTAGGGTGGGGATTCGTTGGCCCGTTCCGATTTCGATCTCCTTCAGTTCATCCCATGCCATCTCATCGATGCGTCGCTCGATGCCGGCCAGTCGGGTGAGGGTGAAATCGTGGAAGATGACCAACTTCCCGCATCGGGTACGCTGTACATCGAGCTCGATGCCGTCGATGCCGAGGTGAATGCACGCCTCAAACGCTTCGAGGGTGTTCTCGGTATGGTGTTCGCTGTCCCCGCGATGGCCGAAGAGACGGGGTCGGTCAAAGAGAGCGCTCATGGTCCTTACCCCACCGAAGGCGGGCAACCTCAGCTGCCCATCGGCTCTCATCTATGGTCTCCAACACCAGCGGGATGGAGGCAAAGCGCTCGTCGCTGGCGATGTGGTCGAAGGTCTGCCACCCGATGGTTCCATCACCGAGGCTCGCGTGGCGGTCGAGGCGACTGCCCGCCCCACTCTTGGCATCGTTGAGGTGCATCCCCCACAGCTTGTCCAGACCGACCAGTGCTTCGAAGCGGGCGATGGCCACCTCAAAGAGCTCGATGGAGGAGAGGTCATAGCCAGCGGTGTGGGCGTGGCAGGTGTCGATGCAGCAGCCGATGCGTCCGCTGTGGCGAGAGGCGTCGAGGATCATGGCAAGCTCCTCGAACGTGGAGCCGAGGGTGCTGCCTGCCCCGCTGGTGTTCTCGATGACCAAGTGGGCGTATTCGGTCTCCTCGATGGCCTGGTCGAGTGCTGCAGCCACCCTCCGGCACGCCGTGTGGGTATCCAGCTCTCCAAGGTGTGAACCGGGGTGGAAATTGAGGAGGTTCAAGCCGAGGGCCTCCACACGCCGTACTTCGTCGATGAAGGCACCGAGGGCCCGCTCCCACTTCTCGTCATCGGGGTTTGCAAGGTTGATGAGGTAGCTGTCGTGCACCAAGATCTGGCCTGCTTCGAATCCCAGCTCAAGAAGTGTCTCTTTGAAACGGTCCGCTTCCTCGGCGGTGATGGCCCGTGCCCTCCACTGACGCTGGTTCTTTGTGAACATCCCAAAGCCATTTGCACCCAATGATGCAGCCTGTTCGGCCGCTTTGTACAAGCCTCCGGCAATGCTGGTGTGTGGTCCGATGGTGTGCATGGGTCCAACCTAGCGCGCCCACATCCCCTTGTCAAGGAGCACCACGCGTGCTAGGTTCACGATACAAGGAGCAATACGCATGGACAAGCGCCAATTGGCAGTCGGCGACCAGATTGCCGGGTTTCGAATCACCGCCATCGAAAACCTTGATGAGTATCAAGGGATAGGATATACGTTCAGTCACATCGAAACGGGCATGGAGGTCTTCCAGCTGGTCAATGACGACCGGGAGCGTTTCTTCAGCTACATCTTCAAGACGCTGCCCTCCAACGACAGCGGAGTCGCCCACATCCTCGAGCACTGTGTACTGGCCGGCAGCGAACGCTACCCGGTGCGCGACCCCTTCATGAGCCTGCTCAAGGGGTCGGTCAACACCTTCATGAATGCGATGACCTATCCAGACAAGACCCTCTACCCTGCATCAAGTCCGCTGAAGGCGGATTTCGACAACCTCTTTCACGTCTACACCGATGCAGTCTTCGCTCCACTTCTACGTGAAGAGACGTTCTGGCAGGAGGGGGTACGCCTCGTCTGTGACGACGATGGGTGCCACTATGAGGGGGTGGTCTTCAACGAAATGCTCGGTGATGGATCGGACCACGACTCGATCGTGGGACGAAGCAGTGTGCGTTTCCTCTACTCCGATACCGCGTATAGTTACAACAGCGGTGGGGAGCCTGAGGAGGTCGTGAAGCTGGACTACCAACAGTTCATCTCCTTCTACAGCCAGTTCTACCACCCCTCCAACGCAAAGCTCTTCCTCTACGGGGATCTTGAGGTGGGCGAACAGCTCGCCTTCCTCGATGAACACTACCTGCTGCATCGTGGTTCGCTGAATATCAACGCCACCGTGGGTGAGAGCAAGAAGTGGGAACGGGAGCGAACGGCGACCTTCTACAGCCCCACCGATAACGGAGAGGGGCGGGCGAGCAACTCGGTGGTCTGGGCGTGGGCGACCGAGCCGGTTGCCGACTCGCTTGCTGTGGTCACCCTTTCAACCTTGGTCGACATCCTGCTCTCCAACCCCGCTGCTCCGCTCTACAAGGCGATTTTGGAGAGCGGCATCGGTGAGGACATCTCCCCTGAGAGCGGGATGAGCGCCGATTACCGCCAGATGCCGATGATCATTGGGTTCAAAGGCATCGATGCCGATCGCGCCCAAGAGGCAGGGGCGTTCATCCTCGACACCCTCCGTATGATCGTCAAGGATGGGCTTGATCGAAAGCTCGTCGCCTCATCACTGAAGCGGGCACGCTTTCGCCTGCTCGAGATCCCCGGCGGTGCGCCCAACGGGCTGAGGGTGCTCAGCCGGGCGATGCGCGGCTGGATCTACGGCGACGACCCGACGGCCACAATCGGTGTAGCTGCGCCGCTGGCCCGCCTGGAGGCAGCGGTCAGGAAGAATCGGCGGTACTTCGAGGAGTGGATCGAGCAGCACCTGCTGAATAACCCCCACCGCTGTCTCATCACCGTCAAGGGGGATGAGGCGTACCACGACCGCCAGCTTGAGGCGATCGCAAAGTACACCCAACAGGTCGCCGATGAATTGGGCAAGAAGGGGATTCGCGAGGTGATGGCCCAGAACGAGCGCTTCGACCGCTTCGAGCAGAGCGGGGATGATGAGGCTTCCCTTGCCACCATCCCCCGCCTTGCCATCGAGGATCTGCCAGCCGAGGTCAAGGAGAACGTCCACGAGCAGCGAGACTGTGCCTCCCGCCCTCTCTTTGTCCGTACCCGATTCTGTAACACCGTCAGCTATGTGAACATCGCCATCAACATCGAGGATTTGGATACCGATGAGTTGTTGCTCTTGCCTTTCTACCTCCGTTTGGTGCAGATGAGTGGGGTGGGAACGCGTTCTTACGTTGAGGTGGCCACCGCATTGAAGGACCTCACCGGTGACTTTGGCCTCTTCTTGGAGATGGGCAGCGCCCTTGAGGGAGAGGCGGCACAGAATCTGATGTGCCGGATCAAAGTGTTGCCCTCCGATGCCAAGAAAGCCCTCACCCTGACAGCCGAGATCTTGAGAAACACCACCGTCGGCGACCTTGCTGCGGTACAACAGGTGCTCACCACCTTGCGCGGGGAGTTCCGCGATTCGGTCACCTACACGGCCCACGGCTTCGCCTCGCTTGCCGCTGCCGCCCGGTTGAGGGCGCTGCAGTGGGAGGGGGAGTTGCTCAGCGGACTCAGCCAGTGGCTGTACCTTGAGGGTATCGAGCGTGATGAATTGGATGCGCTTGCAAAGCGGATGGTTGGGCTGCAGCGAAAACTCGACAACCGAGAGCGCCTGACGCTGCACCTGCTCTGTGATGAGGAGAATCAGGAGTCGATGGGCACCCTCTTGGAGGCTTTTGTCTCCACCTTTGCCCAGGGAGATCCCATTCTCACGAAACGACGGGAGTATAAAGAGCTCGGCGGGGAGGAGATTCATGCCCTCTCCCTCTATCGCCTGCCCTCGAGTGTAAGCTACCAGGCCTATGCGCTGCGTACTGCCAAGAAGGGCAGTGAGCTCCAGGCTGCCCAAGCCCTCCTTGCCCAGGTGATGAGTGGAAACGAGTTGTGGGAACGGATTCGCGGGCAAGGGGGATCATATGGGGTCAACGCCACTGTCGATGTGATGGAGGAGCTCTTCCTCTTCTCCACCTACCGTGACCCGCGCATCGTTGCTTCTTTCAACGACTTCAAGGAGGTGCTGGCCTCCTATGCGGCGGGCAACGTCGATGAGAAGGCACTCTCGAGTGCGCTCATCTCCATGGTAGGCAGCGAGCTGCGCCCCCTCTCACCAAGCCAGGAGTCGTTGCTCTCCTTCCGTCGCATCCTCTATCGCATCAGCGACGACTACCGTCGCCAGCGTCGCGAACAGCTCTTGGGCATCGACAAGGAGATGGTGGCTGCTGCAGCAGCAGCGCTGATCGAACTCTCACTGGATGTGGAGAGCCGGGTGGTGATCGCAGGCGCCCAGCTTTTGGAGAAGGAGAAGGCAAAGGACCCGGCGCTGGACGTCGAGGCGATTCGTCTGCCGTTGTAGCGGGGCGGTCAGTAGACGGGTTTGAGGCCGGCTTGGTAGAGCAAGCCGCTTGCCCTGAAGAGGGAGTACGAAGTATAGGAGAGGGAGATGGAGAGCTCGTTGGCCATCTCGACCATGGCGGTGCTCGGCTTCTTGTTCCTCACCAAAAGGATGTTCTTGATGTCGCTCATCTCGGCAGTCCTGATGGCTTGCACATTGGAGAGACCGGTGATGAGGATGATGTCATCCTCCAGAATTGTCAGGACATCACTCATCAGGTCGCTGGCAAAGCCACGCTTGATGTCATCCTCCAGGTGCTCCTCACCGCAGACGAGCTTTGCATTGACACAGGTGAGAATGTCTTTGAGTCTCATGGGCGCAGTATAGCATGGAAGGATGGAGCCTTCCCAGTGGGTGCACGCCTTTTTTGCCTTTCAAAAAAGAGGGCGAGAAGCTATACTGGCTCCATAGGAGGGGGAGAGTGAAGTACATCGGAGCTTTGGACCAAGGGACGACCAGCAGCAGATTCATCATCTTCGACCAAGAGGGCGACATCGTCGCCAGTTGCCAGTTGGAGCATCGTCAGATCTACCCTAAACCGGGGTGGGTTGAGCATGATGCGATGGAGATTTGGCAGAAGTGTGCACAGTGCATCGAAGGGGCGCTTGAGAAGGCTGGCCTGACGGGCAGCGACATCGCGGCGATGGGGATCACCAACCAGCGTGAGACGGTCGTCGCGTTCAATCGAGAGACCGGAGAGGTGCGCCACAACGCCATTGTTTGGCAGGACCTGCGCGGCGCTGATCTGATTGATGAGCTGAAGGAGAAGACCGATGCCACGTTCCTGCAGAAGAAGAGCGGCTTGATCTTCAGCCCATACTTCTCGGCCAGCAAGATTGCCTGGCTCTTGGACAACGTGGAAGGGCTGCGAGAGGAGGCTGAACGGGGTGAGGTGGTCTTCGGAACCATCGACACCTGGTTGGTCTACAACCTCAGCGGCAAGCAGGCGGTGGTCACCGATGTCTCCAACGCATCACGCTACCTCCTGATGGATATCAACACCCTCGAATGGGACCGTCAGCTGTTGGACCTCTTCAACATTCCCGAAGCAGCGTTGCCCACCATTGTTCCCTCGACGGGGATGGTCTATGCCCAGACTGTGGCCGATGGCCCCTTCGCGGCCCCTGTAGCGGTGGCTGGAATACTCGGTGACCAGCAGGCGGCGCTCTTCGGCCAAGCCTGCTTCTCCGCGGGGATGGCCAAGTCCACCTATGGCACCGGTTGCTTCCTTTTGGTCAACACCGGCACTGAAGCCAAGCTCAGTGAAGAGGGGCTGCTGACCACCGTCGCCTACCAGGTAGCGGGGTGTGCGCCGGTCTATGCGCTGGAGGGGTCGGTTGCTGTGGCCGGCTCACTGGTGCAGTGGGCCCGGGACAGCCTCAAGCTTGTGGAGAGCGCCCAAGAGCTGGACAGGCTGGCCGAGAGTGTGCCGGACTGTGGTGGCGTCTACATCGTACCCGCCTTCAGCGGGCTCTTCGCCCCCTATTGGCGTAGCGATGCACGTGGGGTCATCGCCGGTCTCACCGGATATGCAACTCGCGCCCACATCTGTCGAGCGATTTTGGAAGCCACCGCCTTTCAGGCGTGGGACATCTTCCGCGGCATTGAGCGTGATGGCAACATCACCTTGAGCGAGCTTCGCGTCGATGGTGGGATGACCAACAGCGCCCCACTGATGGCATTCCAGGCCGACCTGCTCTCCATCCCGGTCATCAGGCCGCTGGTGGTTGAGACCACCGCCCTCGGCTCCGCCTACGCTGCCGGCCTTACCGTTGGTGTGTGGGAGAGCCTTGAGGTGCTCGCCTCACAGTGGAAGGAGGAGCGGCGCTGGGAGGCGACGATGGACAGCGCCGAGCGCGATGCAAAGATATCCTTTTGGAAGAAAGCGGTGGACCGCACCTTGGATTGGGTGCAGGTTGACGATAAGGAGTCGTGATGGGCGTAGACAGGCTGCAATCGATCTTCTGGTTTGTAAAACCCACCGTACAGGTGGGGGTCTTGGCGTGGGTCTTCTACCGCTTCTACGTGGCCATCGCCCAGACCAAGGCCCAGCAGATCATCAAGGTGTTGGTCATCCTCTTCTCCACCTACGCCCTCTCCTATATCCTCCAGCTCGAGGTCCTGCTCTGGTTTCTCAAGCGGATCACGGTACCGGCGACAATCTTCATCTGCATCATCTACCAGGCGGAGCTGCGACGCTCCTTTACCCAGGCGTGGAGCACCCGCAGCCGCCTCTTTCGCATCGGAACGCAGGCGACCAGTGGCGACCAGATCGACTCGATCCTCAACGCATGCACCGTCCTGGTGAACAAACGACGCGGGGCGTTGATCGTCTTTCCCCGTCGGTTGGGCATCAAGACAATCATCGACAGTGGGACGCGACTCAACGCAGACCTCTCCACCAGCTTGATCCTCACCGTCTTCGACCACGATACGCCACTGCACGATGGAGCGATGATCATCCAGGGCGGCAAGATCCTGGCAGCGGGATGCTATCTGCCGCTGAGCGAACAGACGGACATGAAGCGCAACTTCGGTACCCGCCACCGCGCCGCCCTCGGTCTTGCCGAGGAGAGCGATGCGGTGGTCCTCATCGTCAGTGAGGAGACGGGGGCCATCAGCTTGACGTACAATGCCAACCTCTTCTATGACCTGGATGTGCCGACCATCAAGCGGATGTTGCTTGCACTGTTCAGCTACCACGATATCACCGGTGAGGACCTGATCGATGAGGAGGCGGGCGATGAGAGCGAATAAGTACCTGCAAAACCTCCTCTTCAACTGGCCGGCAAAGGTGTTGAGCCTGGTCTTCGCCTTGCTCGTCTATGCGTTCATCCAGTACTCCACCCTCGACACGCGGGTGGTGACCATCCCCCTCTCGGTAGAGTTGCCCGAGCACCTGGTCGCTGAAAGCCTCGTTCCACAGAAGGTAGAGGTCCAGATCAAGGGCAACGAGGACATCATCTACCTCGTCGATCCGGGTGCCATCGCAGCGACCATCGACTTTGCCGATGTGGTGCAGGCCGGCATCGCTTCGCGAAGCGTCATCCTCATCTACGATGAGCGCGTCTTTGACAGCGCGCAGATCTCGCTCTTGGCAAAACCCAGCCAGTATCGAATCCTCTTTGCAGAAGGGCAGGCGTTGTGATGGTCCGTGGTCTTGGAATCGATGTGGTGAACATCGCCCGTATCAAAGCACTGTCACCCGGGGTGCGGCAGCGCCTCTTCCACCCCGATGAACTGGCTGAGGCTCAGTCGATGGATGAGCAGGCGGGCTGCCACTACCTTGCCGGACGCTTTGCAGCCAAGGAAGCGCTGGGCAAGGCATTGGGGTGCGGTTTGGCCTCCTTGGTCCCACAGCGGGTATTGGTCGCCCGCGCAGAGGGTGGCGCCCCCGCCTTCGTTTTGGAGCAGCCGGCCAGTGGGTTGGTGGCAGGGTATGACATCCTGCTCTCCATCTCCCATGACGATCCGGTTGCCGTTGCGGTCGTGGTGCTGAGCGGGGGTCCCGATGGCCCGCAGTGACTGGAGACGGCCAGCGCTACAGCCGCTGGACGAGGGATTGAGGCGTATCAGAATGACCGTCTCCTACCATGGCGGGCACTACAGCGGGTGGCAGCGCCAACGCAACGCCCTCGCCGTGGCCCAGGTGATTGAGGAGGCGGTGGCAACGCTCATCGCAGAAACGGTGGAGGTGGTGGGCAGCGGACGCACCGACAGTGGGGTCCATGCACTGGCCCAGGTCTGTCACATCGATATCGCAAACCAACGCATGCCAGCTGAGCGGTTCGCCGTTGCGCTCAACCGGATACTCCCCCCTGATATCAGAATCCTTGAGAGCAGTGAGGTCGACGACACCTTCCACGCCCGCTTCACCACGATGGCGCGCACCTATCGCTACTACTACAAGCGCCACCGCGACCTGACTGCGT
>JALOBD010000056.1 GCA_023228445.1 Sphaerochaeta sp.
GCCTGCGACCGATGAAGGCTGAGTCGGTCCTCTCTACATCTTCAAACGCTGCTTGGTCGAGGATCAGGTGGGTGAAGTCAGCTTCGACGTATGGCTGGATACGCTCATGATAGCGGTACGTGATCACTGCCGAGCTCTTGAAGGGGGAGACCTTGGGCGTGAGGGCGTTGCCGGTGAAGAAGCCGGGGCGACGGGTGCCGAAGATCTTCAGCTCACCGGGGTGGTTGATCCAAAATCGTCCGCGCCAATCGCCCACCACCGCATTGAAGAGGTGTTCCTGTGACCCTGGCCCTCCCTCCCTCGGTGAGGAGGAGGTGGCAAGGATAAAGTCCTTGTTCTTGCAGACCGTAGTGGTCACTGCCCATGTGCCCTGGCTTCGCCGGTCCTCAAAGAGCGCTGAGGCCTCATAACGTGCGATCTTCTCGAGGTGCTGCGGCACCTCATAGGAGGAGAGGGAGAGGAGCAGCGCTGCCGAACCGAGGGCAGGGGGGCCCGCCTCCCAGGCGATGTAGGTCAGTCCGTTGGCGAGCTGGGCGCGAGAGGCGAGCACATCGCGCGCATAGACGCGCCCGCTCGCTCCGCTGAGCATACCGCGGTGGCACATGACCGCAAAGAGTTCGAACGTGTAGTCCAGAGCCTCCTTGGCCAACGCCCTGATCTGCAGATCCTCGGCAAGCTCAAGGAGGATCAGGTAGCTCTCGATCTCGACGGGGATGTAGTTAGCCGAGTTCCACTCGTTGTATCCATGGGTGAGCAGCTTGTCGAACCACTGGAGGAGCAAACCCTTCGCCTTCTCTTGGTGCTCGAGGCCGGTCATCTGACTGTTGGTGAAGAGGCGGGAGGGAAAGAGCTGGCCGGCGATGAGCTCGGCGGTATGGAAGGCGAGGGCGTGGTTTTCGCTGAAGAACCACATCGCATCATTGCCCACCTCATCAAACCAGTAGCGGAAATCGAGCAGTGCCGCCTCGATGCGTGCTAGCAGATGTGGGGCAAGGGAGTCTCTGTGACGGGCAAGGATCCAGGCAAAGCGCTCGGCGCGGAAGTCGGCGCAGTCGCTTCTCCGCTCAACGCGCACCAGGTCGGCTTCGATGACCGTCTCATCAATGCTCCCCCCGAGCTCAAGGGTAGCCAGGGTGCTATCGAGGTCTGCCGTGCCATATTGGAGCAGGAAGGCGGTGTAGCGCGCCTTGCGAGCGGCGATGGAGGCCTCCCTCGCCAGTACAATGGTGTTGGGATAGCACTCGACGAAGAGCGTGGCAGAGAGCGGGATCTTTGAAACGCTCGCGGTGACCGTGACCTGGTGAGCCCCGATGCCCAATTCTTCGACCGTGCACCACACAACCGATGTCGACCCTGCCTCTATCGTACGCTCCCACTGCCGCCCATCGACTTTGATGTGCAGCGTGCAGGCAGCGGGCGCAGGCGACTGAGAGCGGAGGATGAGGTCCCCCTCATCGTAGCTGAGGCGCTCGAAGTGCAAACCGGAGACGAACAGCGCCATCGAGGCGAGCGCTTCTTCATCCACCGGGACGGGAAGTGAACCGACAAGCGCCTCGCCGCAGTTGCGCAGCGCGAACTTGAGCAGGATGTTGCGCTCCCCATAATCGCAGCAGGCGACGATCAGCTCGTTGGGTCCTGGACGGAGGGTGACGGTGAAGCGCAGAGCGCGTTCGATGTTGGATTGCCACGGCGTGAAGGTGAGCACCTCAGCCCCGTTGCACCACACCCGGATCGCCCCACAGCAGAAGATCTCCAGCTCCTGCTTCGTCTCCTCTTGGCTGAGTATGTACGTACGGGCGAAGAAGCGCAGCTCGGTGGGATAGATCCACATTCCGGAGAAGTCGACCCGGTCGGTATCGAGGGGCCAGTAGATCTGATTCATCAGCGCTGCGTCAGGGCAGTCGAGGTGGGGGAAGGTGGTCTGGGATATGAAGTGTGCCTTGGCCGGGGAGACGAGCTCCTTGCCGTCGCTGTCCTTGGTGGAGAGGCCGGGGCGATAGTCGGTGATGGCCATCGCCTCAAGCGGTGCGACCCATGGACGCTCCTCTACCTCGCTGACCATCCAGATGCGGATGAACTGGTTTGAGCGTACCTGATAGCGTAGGTGCCTCTCCATACCGATCACCCCTTGACGCTTCCGATCATCACCCCATCGCGGAAGTACTTCTGAACGAAGGGGTAGATGATGAGCATCGGGATCATCGTGAAGACGATGCATGCCGACTTGAAGTTCTCCGGGGTGATGGTGGTCACGACCCCAGCCTCGTGAGGGATGCTGATGACGTCGAGCATCAGCTTGAGTTTGTACTGCAGCGTGTAGAGCTTGGGCTCCTGGATGAAGAGGATGATGTCGCTGACCGTGTTCCAGCGCTCCACGGCGTAGAACATCGACAGGGTCATGATGGCGGCCTTCGAGAGCGGGAGGGTGATGGCCCAGAGGGCACGGAACTCGGAGCATCCGTCCATGTACGCCGCCTCATAGAGGCTGATGTTGATCGAGGAGAAGAAGGTGCGCAGGATGATGAGGTTGAAGGCGCTGATCAAGGAGGGTGCGAGGAGGACCCAAATGGTGTTGAGCAGCTTCAGGTCCTTGTAGAGGATATAGGAGGGGATGACGCCGGCGCTGAAGTACATCGTGATGATGATGACAATCATCAGGGCACGCCTGCCGGGGAGGGCGGCCTTGGAGAGCGGGTAGGCTCCCAGGATCGTCGCTGCCATGGAGAGGACCAACTGCAGGGCCATCAAGAAGAGGGAGAAGGTGAAGGCGCGGATCATGCTCGCGTCGTTGAAGACCATCCGATAGGCGTCGACATTGAAACCGATGGGCAGCAGCCCCACCCGCCCGGTGAGGATTGCATCCTTCTCGCTGAAGGAGAGGGCGAGGATGTTGAGGATCGGCAAGAGCGTGACGAGGATGACAAAGGCGAAGAGCAACAGCATGACAATCTGAAAAACGCCGGTCTTTCTCTCATAGACGGTAGCCATCAGAACAAGCCCTCCTCGCCAAGCTTCTTGGCCAAGGCATTGGCCAAGAGCACCATCACCAGACCCACCACCGATTGGAAGATCCCCACCGCGGTGGCGTAGTCGTACATGCCGGCCTGCAGGCCCATGCGGTAGACGTAGACGCTGATGACCAACGACGCGTCATCGACGAGGACGTTGCTGAGCAGGAAGGGGCGCTCAAAGCCGATGGAGAGGATCTTGCCGACGTTCATGATGACCATCGTGACGATTGTCGGTCGCAGCTGTGGGAGCGTCACGTGCCAGATCCGGCCGAAGCGGCCCGCCCCATCGATGTAGGCGGCGTCATAGAGCTCTCGGTTGATGCCGCTCATCGCCGCGAGGTAGATGATCATCCCATACCCCGCTCCCATCCAGATCGAGGCGACCCAGTAGGTGATCCGCCACGTCCCTGGTTTGGTCAGGAAGGGGATGGGCTGCCCGCCACCGATCGTTGCCCAGATGACGTTCAACACCCCGGTGGGGGCGAAGACCTGATAGACGATGCCGGCGATGATGACCATCGACAAGAAGTGCGGCAGGTACATGATCCGCTCGACATTGCGTCCAAAGCGTTTGAACTTGAACTCCCCGAGCAGGATGGCCAGGATGATGGGCACCGGGAAGGTGAAGAAGAGGTCGCCGAGGTTGAGGATGATGGTGTTACGCAGCGCAATAAAGAAGCTGGGGGTGGAGAAGACCCTGGCAAAGTGCTTCAACCCCACCCATGGGCTGCCCTTGAGGCCCAAAAAGATGTTGTAGTCCTTGAACGCGGCAGCGATGCCGTACATCGGAGCGTACTTGAAGAGCAGGAAGTACGCCATCGGGATGATGAGCATCACGTAGAGAGAGATGTGCCGTCTCATCGTTGCACGGGCCAACGTGCTGTGGTTCCCTCGTTTCTTCATCCTGTTTCCCTCACCAGAGCTCCTGCTCCTCGATCATGCTCTCCATCAGGGCGAGCATCGCCAAACCCTGGCCGTACTGCATCGGCTCAAGGCGGATGGTGCGGTAGTGGTCCAGAGTCAGCCCGACATTGGTGCCATATGAGACATCGGTGAGCCTGCCCTCGGCATCCACCCGCTCGATGATCGCCGCCAGTGCCTTTTGGGCGACCGGCAGATACTCCTTGCCCAGCAGACCCTGGCCGATGGCTTTGTAGAAGCCGCAGCAGAAACCTGCCGAGCCGGAGGCCTCCAGATAGGAGGTGGGGTCGTCGATGAGTGTATGCCAGAGTCCACTCTCATCCTGGTAGCCAGCCAAGCTCTCCAGCTGGCGCACCAGGGTAGTTGTCAAGAACTTCGCAAACGGTTCGTCACACGAGAGGATCTCAAGGAACTCGGGAATGAACATCGTGATCCACGCATTGCCCCGTCCCCACAGGGCCTTTGCGAAGTTGTCGTTGCGCTCATAGCTCCAGGCGTGGTAGAAGAGCCCGGTGTTCGTGTCACAGAGGTAGTGGAGGTGCAAGAGCACCTGGTAGACGGCCTCATCACGATAGGTGGCGTTGTCAAAGAGGACCGCCGCCTTTGCCAGGAAGAGGACCGTCATGAAGAGTGTATCGTCCCACAGCTCACCCTGATTCTCCAACTCGGCGTGGCGGTGCTGAAGCCCATCCTCCCGGGTGCGGTCCATCCCATCGAGGATCCAATCGGCCCATTCGAGCATGATGGTCCGATAGATCTCCTTCGGCCGCGCCTCATAGAGGAAGGCGAGGGTGAGCAAGGGGGCGACGGTATTGACGGTCTTCTCAGGAAGACCGAAATCGATTCGAGAGTCATACCAGCGCTCGAGATAGTCCAGGATCGAAGGATCAGTTGTGTAGAGGTACTGCTTGTAGATGCCGTAGAGCCCCACCCCATGGGGCCAATCCCAAACTGCCAAACGCTCAGCCTCGATGCGACTCTTTCCCAAGTGCAGCAGGTTCTTGATGTACGATTCGTCCGTCTTGTAGAGAAATCCCTTGAGGTTGTTCTCCAGCCGCTCCAATGCTGCCGTGCGTTCCATCTCCCCTCCACCAAATCAGCGTAAAGTTTTGCTTGCTAGATTATTTAACACGTGTTAAATTACTAATAGGTGAATCATACCCTAGAATTTTACACCTGTAAAGAAAAATTTTTCATTTTTCATAAGAGGGGAGGAAACCCGCCATGAAACAACCGTACCTGGTGGTCATCAGCATCGACGCACTGGTGGGAGAAGACATCAAGGACCTCTCCCTCACGCCGAATCTCCGGTACATCAAGGAGCGTGGTTCGATGGTGGAGGCGGTGCGTTCAATCTACCCCTCGCTCACCCATCCCGCCCATGCGGTGATGATGAGCGGCAACCCGCCGAGAGTGACGGGGGTGTATGCCAACACCCATATGGGGAAGTTTGGAGAGCAGGAGCGGTGGTTCAACCGCCTCAGCGAGATGGGGTGCCCCACCCTCTTCCACCTGGCAAAGCAGCGGGGCATGAGAACGGCGGCGTGTCGCTGGCCGCTTACCGCAGGTGGCTTCTCCCAGATCGACTACCTCATCCCCGAGGTGACCGGTGATGAGATTGAGGCGAAGGGCATGGAAGCGTTGTTGAAAGAGGCGGCCTCCCCCTCCCTCCATCCCATCATCGCCGAGCACCTCCCCCTCCTCGATGGCAAGGTCCAGCCGGCAGAAGATCGCTTCTCCGCTACCGTAGCTGCCCAGATCATCGAGCGCTTCAAGCCCAACCTTCTGTTGACCCACCCCGCGTTCGTTGACACTGCGCGCCACCACCATGGCCTCTTTGGTCCGGAGGTCACCGAGGCGGTACGCACCGTGGATGGCTTTGTCGGTTTACTCATAGAGGCTGCCGACCGGGCAGGGATTCTCGAAGAGACCAACTTCATCGTCCTTGGAGACCATGGTCACCTGGCAGGTGAGCGCTCCATCGCCCTCAACGCCCGCCTGGCAGAGGCTGGCTTGATCGAATTGGATCGTAGCCGAGCCGTCACCGCGTGGAAGGCCCGCTCCCATGCAACCGGCCTCAGTGCACAGATCTACCTCAAGGACGAGAAGGATAGTCGCCTCTCTGCTCAGGTGGAGGAGCTCTTGAACACCTGGGCACAGGAGGAGGAGAGCGGCATCGGCGAGGTCTTCACCAAGGAGGAAGTGCAAGCGCACTTTGATCTTGACGGCCCCTTCTCCTTCGTCGTCGAGGGGGACGGGCGATCACAGTTCATCGATGATTGGCGAGAGCCTATCGTTCGTCCCTTGCACCACCCGAGCTCCAGCCACGGCCATCTGCCCTATCGCGGTCATCAACCTCCCCTGCTCTGCATGGGGCCGGCCTTTACGGAGGGGGTGATATTGAACGGGTGCTCGTTGCTCGACCTCGCCCCCACCGCAGCAGCAATCCTCGGCCTGGAGTCTGACGGGATGCAGGGGCGGGTGCTCACCGAGCTGCTCACCGATCGATGATCGTCCACCCGACAGCCTTGGCTCTCTCGATGAGAGACGGTGAAGCTTCCGTGGACCGAAAAACCCCCACCTCTGCCCAATTGAGCATCTCCGTGTCCCCTTCACTGTTGCCGAAGGCGATGAAGGGACGGGTGATGCCCCGCTCCTTGGCAAGACGTACCTTCGCCTCGCCGTATGGCAGTGTCTCGATGCTCCCCTCGGAGGCAATGATCATTACCTGGGCAAGGTTGTTGAGGTGGGCAAAGGCCTGGACAACAGAGAGCGGACTGGCCGACACCAATACCGGGTTGGCACAGGCGTGAAGGTAGGAGAGCATCGCCGGCACGGGGCGAACAAAGAGCGCGAGCTGATATGATCCGATGACAAGATGTGTGCTGGGGTCGGTAAACTCTGCAAAGGCGTGTTCTGCAGTCCTCTTGATATCACCAGCGGACAGGTGTTCCAGGTACTCGGTCGTCATTTGATAGGCGGACGCATGGTCACCGATGGCTGCATACCTGCCATACTGCTGCAATGCCGGCGTCTGGGCAGCGATATCAGAAGCCTCCAAAGAGAGGATGTCCGCTTTGGTGAGGGACCACGGTTTGATGTGCAGATACTCTGATACGAGGGTCATCAGGAAGGTGGTCTCCCCCAGATCCCCATCAAAGAGCGTACCGTCCATGTCAAAGAGCGCGTAGCCGATCCCTTGTGCGCAGCGTGCGTGTAGATCCATCCCCCCCTCCCATTGAGAGGCAGTATGCATGGACAATGGTGGGATGGCAAGGGGAGCGTGGGCGCTGCAGGGAGGCGAAGGCACTCTCGATGGGAATCTGAAGGGAGGAAAGGAGGCAGCGCCACCCAACGCCCCTCTCATCTCCTTCAATTGGCTTTGAGCAATTGCACAGCAAGCGTGATGACTGACAGCCTTCTACCACGTACCAATGGTACGCCGCACTCTTGAGCACGCCTCCTCGTTGATATCTCTCAAAGCTCTATCTCTTCGAGACTACCCCGTACCCCATAATCATCAACAGCAAGCAGTCGCTTCACAACCTCCCGGGCGTGCTCAACATCGGGACAACGCACAGCAAACTCAGACAACAACGAACAGGCGTCATCTGAGAAGAGGCACTCAAAATCAAAATCGAGTGTGTTGGTAGACTCAAACGCCCAGGAGTCGGTGCTGTAAAACGCTTCCATCAGCTCAAGGCCGAGCTTGGGATCCAGCTCCTCCGGGTCCAAGAGGCCAAGAGAGCGAGTGAGGATATCCAAAATCTGCTCTCCACTGAGATAGTTTCCTCGACCTTGGCCGGTGATCCGCTCGATGTTGCTGCGAAAGAGGGCGACACGTTGTTCTGGTGAGGAGATCAAGGAGGTGACCATCATGAGCGCTGATGAAGACTTCTGGGCCAAGGTAAGCAGCGCATCAACCAACACACGCTGTTCGAGCCTCATCAATTGATCTTTGACATGATTGAACGTCCCTACTGTTTCCATGGCCTACTCCTACAAATCCTTTGCATGTTCTTCTTTCAAGGCAGCTGCTTCTTTCTTGGCCTGCTTGCGCCTCGCCTTCTCCTGCCGATCTTCCCAGATGGACCAGAGCCACTGCTTGACCGGCTCTTTCCACCGTTGGTCTTTGCCCGGGATGTTCTTAATCAGGCTTCTAGGGTTGAGCCCCATCTCCTTTGCGATGCGGATATCCTCTTCATTGAGTCTGCACAGCTTCTTCGCCTTCTCCCAATCCTGCTCAGAATATGCCATCGGCTCACCCCCAACGAACAGATGCTAGCAAGAAAGAGCGAGTGGTGACAAGATGAGGGAGGGCGAACGGTATCTACGTATGAAATACGCTATTAATAATTACCATATCTCATGATATTTGCCATTACTACCCAACATATCTAATGGGGGAAATCTCTGAAACCACCTGCAGCCATACGCCAGCGCGACCGTCTCATCTCGGTTCGTGACATGGTCAGGAAATGATCTTCCCCTCCCAGAGTAACTGCAAGAAATACTTCCACGGCATGACCTCAATACCATTGCCCAACGTTCTCGGGCGCTCTTCAGTACAGACGAGAATATACCGTTGGCAGATTCCCTCTTCTCCAAGGGCTTTGAGCCCTTTGAGATCTCGAGCGTCGACATGGCCGGTGGTTTTCGTTTCAATGGCAACCGTATCACCGAGAATGAAATCAACCTCGAAACCACTCGTGGTCCTCCAATAACTCAACGCTTCCCTGCGTTGAGAATAATCGAGGTAGGAGCGAAGCTCCATGAAGATGTACTGCTCAAAGAATGCTCCATACTCGCTTTGGGCTTTCATGGGAGTAGGAGTGTTCTGCAAGATTCTTGCAACACCAAGATCAAAGAAATAGAACTTGGGCATACCATACGTCTTTCGTTTCTTCCCTTTTCGATACGCCGACAGCTGGTACCCGATGAGCGTGTCCACCAGGATTTGGTACCAATCAGTCACCGTCTGCCTGGACACTCCCACATCACTGGCAATATTGGTGAAGTTGAGCATTTCTGTGTTGGAAAGAGCAGCCACCTCAAGAAACCTTGAGAATTGGGCTAGTTTCCTTGTCACTCCCTCAGCTTGGATTTCTTCAGCCAGGTACAGGGTTGTATAGTCATAGAGCTCTTGGTCAGGATTCCTTGAGAGAAATGCCGAGGGCAGGAGCCCTGAGGCGAAAATCTGGTCCAAGCTGTATTCGGTGTCTTGGATCTCCGGATACACGAAGGGGTGCATGGTCATGTGCCCGGCGCGTCCACCCAACAGATTCACCCCCCCGCCTCTCAGTTTCCTGGCGCTTGAGCCGGTGAGCAGAAACCTGATGTTCCTCTCTTCGATGAGTAGATGCACCTCTTCCAGCAATTGTGGAACCTTCTGGATTTCATCAATCGCCACCACGCAATCATGAAGATTGCGAGCCTCCACCTCCTCCCTCAACAAAGCGGGGTCGGCCATTGCTCTCATACGCAGCCTGCCATCGAGCAAGTTCCAATAGAGTTTGACCATGTCGGAGAGCTCATTGCGGATGTAAGAGGATTTTCCGGTCATGCGTGGTCCCAAGAGGAATTGGGATTTTCTTGAAAGCTGCTCCTTCAGTCGTACCGCGCGATGGACATACTGCTCATTAATCATGATATTTGCTCCTACCAGTTAACATATTTCATGATATTCGCTATTACTATAGAAGTCAATCCTCAATAATTCCTCTGCTTCCACTGAATCCTCAGTCAAGATGCACTGCTGCTTTGCTCTTTCTACACCAGCTGTATCAGAGAGTCCTTCGAATTGGTGGTCAATCACCCACCTTCATTCAAAGAAGGCCGATAGGTGGTGAGGGTCTCCCCGAAGTCGAGGAGCTCTTCTTCAGAAAAATCTCTCCTTTAACAGAGTCTTTAGCCCAGCGCCGCTACCATTGCTTTGATCTCTTTGATCGGCAGATAGAGCAGGAGACCCGAGAGCGGGTAAAACCCATGCTTGAGATAAAAGGATTTCACTTCTTCGTTCTTTGCATCAACGACTACAGCATAGCTGCCGATACTGTTGCTCAACTCAACTGCATGCCTCAGTGCGCAAAACAGGAGATAAGCCCCAAAGCCACTCTTTTGGTACTTCAGATCTATTCCAAACCTGGTAAGGCGAAAACAAGGGATCTCATAACGGGGAAGTGTATGTTGCCGGTCAGAAGGGAATGATGTCGCTCTTGCCGTTCTCCACCAGTACCTTCGTGTAGTTGAAGCCAGAATCATTATGTCTTCTGGCATCTTTCTTCAAGTACTGGTCCAGCTCCGCCACCCCACAGGAGAAATGAGCACGATCGTGGAGCCGTGTCAGTTCTTCAATGGAGTAGTTCGCTGTGTCCACGGCCTACTTACTTGCTATATCGTACAAACAGGTTCTTCAAATTGGGGTTATCAACCGGCTCAACAGATTCCAGATGATCTTCGATGCTACTGTTGCCATGCTTGTTTGGGATTGAGGAAGTCTTTAAGCCGGTAAGCAAAAAGAGGGCTTCCTCATCCTTTCCTCCTTCGGGGCTCTCCCCTTGATTCCGTCCATCCTACTACACTTCTCAAGCCCTGTGGAAATTATCATTTATAGAATGAGGGGGAATTCTCATTTGGAGCTTAGTCACCCTGTTTTGAGAGCTCACTTCCAGTTGCAACAAAGAGGGCGATGAATTAGAGTAGTAGGATATGGGGACACATACACAACTCATGACCCGCGGTTCCATCAAGAAGAACCTCATCTCCTTCGCAATTCCCATCTTTTTAGGCAACCTTCTCCAACAACTCTACCAGACCATCGACTCGTTGGTCGTCGGTAACTTTGTCAGTAGGGAGGCGCTGGCAGCCATCTCCTCGATCGGGAGTTTGACGATGCTCCTCGTCGGACTCTTTCAGGGGATCTTCGTCGGTGCGGGGGTGGTCATCTCCCGCTCTTTTGGCGAAGGAAACAAGGATTCGGTCGAGAAGGCGGTCCACACCACCATGGCCCTCGCCCTCATCAGCTCGCTGCTCTTGACTGTCTTCGGCTACCGGTATGCCCCGGTGATTCTCTCATGGATGAAGACCCCGTCGGATGTCTTCATCGATGCAGAGGTCTATATCCGTATCATCTTCGCCGGAATCTCGACACTCGTGCTGTACAACACCGCAAGCGGCATCCTGCAGGCCGTCGGTGACAGCAGGAACCCCCTCAAGTTCCTCGCTGTCTCGGCCGTGCTCAATATCGTCCTGGATCTCCTCTTCGTGCTCAAGTTCAAGCTCGGCGTGGCCGGGGTCGCCTACGCGACAATCATCGCCCAGGCGGTGAGTGTTGTCTTGAGCTTCCGCCTCCTCTTCACAACCCGCGACTTGGTCCGGGTGGAGATTCGAAAGATCGCCATCCACCGCCGCTTTGTCGCCGAGACCCTACGCCTCGGAATCCCCTCGGGTATCCAGAACTCGGTCACCTCGTTTGCCAACGTCATCCTGCAGTACTCCATCAACCTCTTCGGTGCCGCGGCCATTGCCGGAAACGGCGCCTTCATGCGTATCCAGGGCTTCGCCTTCATCCCCATCACCGCCTTTGCCCTCGCCTTGACCACCTTCACAAGCCAGAACCTTGGCGCCGGAGCGTATGGGCGGGTACGTGAGGGCGCCCGCTTCGGCATCATATTCTCCATGGTCGTCGCCGAAGTCCTCGGCCTGGCGATGTACTTTGGCGCTGCACCGCTGGTCGCTCTCTTCAGCCGGGATCCCCAAGTCATCTTCTACGGGGTACAGAAGGCTCAGATCATCTCCCTCCTCCTCTTCCCCCTCGCCCTCAGCCATGCCATGGCCGGGCTCTATCGTGGAGCGGGTAAGTCAATCGTCCCGATGCTCGTCATGCTCGCCGTCTGGTGTGTCTTTCGCATCATCTTCATCCAGGTCGGCCTTGCCATCTTCCACGACATTCGCGTCGTCTTCTGGGCGTACCCGGTGACCTGGTCCATCAGCAGTGTCATTTTCGTCATCTATTACTTCACCGTCGATTGGATGGGCCAGAAGAGCCATGAGCGTGCCGCTGCCTGAGTATCCAGCCAAAATTCACGCCCGCTACCTGATGCACCTCTTCGATGCGTACAAGGTCATCGACTTCGATGGCGATGGCACCACCCCCACTGCAACGCTCTTTTCACCGGGCGAGGGGCGCATGTTCGCAGTGATGACCGCCATCGATGCGGCGGGCAACGAGGTGCTCCTCAAAGCCTTCAGCGGTCAATTGGGTGGGAGGCGTACCATTGCAGGGTGGGTTCCCCACCCACTTGAGCAAGAGGCGTACCAAACGTACCTCGCCCACCACGATCCCCCCATCAAAGAGGTGGGAAGGCAGATTGATGCATGCACTGATGACCTTCTGCAAGCGCAGCTCAAAGAGCGGCGAGCACAGCTCTCCGAGCAAGCCCGTACAGCGTACAACAACCTCTTTCACCTCACGGCAATCGATGGCTCGACCCACTCGCTGTCTGAGATTTTTGCCTCGAATCCCATCCCCACTGGAAGTGGAGAGTGCTGTGAGCCGAAGCTCTTCAACCATGCATTTCGTAGCGGGCTGAGGCCGGTGAGCATGGCCCAGTTCTTTTACGGGTCGGGCAGCGGACACCGTTCATTCCATCCACCTTGCCACAGTCGCTGCGCTCCCATCCTCACCACCCTGCTCGGCCTGGACATCCGCTATCACGACCACGATATGATCATCGTCAACAAACCGAGCGGTCTGCTCTCTGTACCGGGTAATAAGCCGGCGATGCAGGACAGCGTTGAGACGCGGGTTCGCCGCCTCTTTGCCGACGCTCCCCGTCAGTGCGCTGTCCACCGCCTGGACATGGATACCAGCGGTCTGGTCATCGTGGCCAAGCACAAGCAGGCGCTCTCGGCGATGCACCACCTCTTTCGCCAGCAGGCCGTCGAGAAGGAGTACGAAGCACTTTTGGAGGGTGTCGTCCGCCAGGATGGGGGGACCATCACACTCGCCTTCCGCCCCGACTACACCAACCGCCCCTACCAAATCTTCGATGGGGAGGAGGGGAAGTGGGGGACCACCGTGTGGCAGCGCCTGGCGGTGGAGAAGCGCGCTGACGGCTCGTTTGTCACCCGGATCCGCTTCACCCCCCTGACGGGGCGCACCCACCAGCTGCGCCTGCACAGCGCACACCCCAAGGGGTTGGGCCACCCCATCCTTGGCGACCGTCTCTATGGCAG
>JALOBD010000057.1 GCA_023228445.1 Sphaerochaeta sp.
GGGAAGCAGTTGCTCAATGGGCATGAGTTCCTGTTCAGACATAGCGCCTCCATAAATAACGATACTCGGATGGGGTCCTCCCCACCCACATCAAAGGTACTCAAAGTTTTTCGCAAAGGAAAGCTACCGGCTCGATCCCCGCAGCCATTTGACGCCGAGGTAACAGAAGGGGGTGTCAAGGAGGGCGAAGAGGACCTTGGCGAGCCAGTAGGGGATGATGAGGGTGAAGAGGAAGCTCGCCGTATAGGTGCTGTTCATCCGATAGAAGGCGATGAACATGAAGATCACCGTGTCAACGAACTGACTGGTGATGGTGGAGAGGTTGTTGCGGATCCACAGCTTCTTGCCCTTGTTGATCCTCTTGAAGAAGAGGAAGAGCCACACGTCGAGGTTCTGGCTGATGGAGAAGCTGATCAAGCTGGCCAGGCTCATGCGCATTGACATGCCGAAGATCGCGCGGTACGCCTCCTGCAGGTCCCACGATGCGTGGGGCTTGATGGGGATGAAGATGGCGGTGACGACGAAGACGATGACGAGCATCAGGATGGAGAGGCGCACGATGAGGTTGGCATGTTCCCCTCCCTTGACCTCGGCGATGATGTCGGTGATCAAGAAGAGGACCGGCATGAAGAAGATGCCCACCGACACCCTGACGCCGGCCAGGCTGATGATCTTGCTGCCGACGGTGTTGACCAACACCATCCCGGTTATATAGAGGGCGAAGAGAACCATCTCCTTGCGATCCAATGCTGTGCTGTTGTTGCCCATGTGGTCCTCCTTGACACTGATGGCAAAGTGTAGCGAAAAGAGGGGAGGCGGGTCAAATGGAGCGGGCGCGCCCCATCGGGCATACCGGTTTGCCAGTGTTGGAGGCAAGAATTCTGGAATCGGGGCAAAATTCACCATAAAAGGCTCTGTAAACGTTTACAGTTTTCCTTGACAACAGCCAAAACCCGTGTGAGACTATAATCGTATTATACCATTGGGCCGGAGAAAACATCGCTTTATCACACGATCAAGGAGCTGGCGTTTTGGCGACAACTGTTCTTACCATGAAGAATATTGACAAGCGGTTTGCCGGGGTCCACGCCCTCAAGGGGGTCGATTTCGACCTGAGGGAAGGGGAGATCCATGCGCTGGTCGGCGAGAACGGGGCAGGCAAATCGACCTTGATGAAGGCGCTGACCGGGATCTTCCCCAAGGATAGCGGGGACATCATCTATCTGGGCAAGCCCTTCAACCCCAAGGGGCCGAAGGATTCGCTGGATGCAGGGATCGCCATCGTCCACCAAGAGCTGAACATGATGGACGACCTCACCGTCGCCCAGAACCTCTTCATCGGTCGCGAAACGACCAAGATGAGAGGGTGGTTGCTCGACGAGAAGGGACAGAACCGGAGGGCCAGAGAGCTGCTCAGCCGGCTGAATATGGACATCGACCCCACCGAGAAGCTCGCCAACTTGACGGTGGGCAAGCAACAGATGGTTGAGATCGCCAAGGCGGTCTCCTACGACTTGAAGATCCTCATCCTCGATGAGCCGACTGCAGCACTCACCGACCGAGAGATCGACGACCTCTTCATCATCATGCGAGACCTTGCAAAGCGGGGAGTGGCGATGATCTACATCAGCCACCGCCTCGATGAGATCGGCATCATCACCGACCGGGTGACGGTGCTGCGTGATGGTGAGTACGTTGGGACGGAGAGTACCAGCGCCCTCAGCAAGGAGCAGATGATCAATATGATGGTGGGGCGCGTCATCTATGAGCAGCCCAAGAGCCAATCGATGGTGAAGAGTGACGCTTCAGTGGTCCTGAAGGTCTCCCACCTCAATGCCGGGCGTCAGGTCAAGGATGTGAGCTTCGAGCTGCGCTCGGGCGAGATCCTCGGCTTTGCCGGTCTGATGGGGGCGGGACGGACCGAGACGATGCGGGCCCTCTACGGTGCCGACCCCTCAAGCGGCAGCATCGAGATCGATGGGAATCCGGTCTTGATCCGCCAGCCGCTGGATGCGGTGCGCCATGGCATGGGCTACCTCAGCGAGGACCGCAAGCGCTATGGCCTTGCCATCCGCCTCTCTGTGTCCGACAACTCGGTGATGGCTGCCTACGATGAACTGTCACCGAAGATGTTCCTGTCAATGAAGCACCTCGAGCAGACCGCCTCGACATACGTGGATAAGCTTGACATCAAGACACCGTCGCTTGAGCAGTTGGTGAAGAACCTCTCGGGAGGAAACCAACAGAAGGTCGTCATCGCCAAGTGGCTGATCAAGAACAGCAAGATCTTGATCTTCGATGAACCGACGCGGGGTATCGATGTCGGGGCCAAGAGCGAAATCTACTCCTTGATGGCCGAACTTGCAGCAGAGGGCAAGGCGATCATCATGATCAGCAGTGAATTGAACGAGGTGCTTCGCATGAGTGACCGGATCGCCGTCATGTGTGAGGGACGGATCACCGGTTTCCTGGATATCGCTGAGGCGAGCCAGGAGAAGATCATGCACCTGGCCACCCAACGAGAATAGGAGAGGACCGACTATGGCAAAGGATATCAATGGCGCACCGGTAGACCAGAAGAAGGGTTTGAACATGCAGAAGCTCTTGGCCCCCTTGGCGTTGGTCATCATCTATGGCTTCTTCTCGATCTTCGGGCGTAACTTCTTCTCGTACACCACGCTGGTCAACATCCTTGACTCCTCCTACTACATCGGTTTCATCGCCATCGGGGTCACCTTCGTCATCATCACCGGTGGCATCGACCTCTCCTGTGGTACGGTCATGATGGCTGCCGCCATCATCGGTGGGACTGCCTACAAGACCTGGCACTGGCCGATGTGGCTCAGTCTCCTCTTGATCCTTGCCGTCGGTGTCTTCTTCGGGTTCTTCAACGGCTTCCTCATCAGTCGCCTCGGTCTGCCCCCCTTCATCGCCACCCTCGGCACCCAGATGGTCAGCCTCGGCACCGGCTCGATCGTCTCCAACGTCCGCAGTGCCACCTTCCCCGCCCGTGGGGCGGCGGACAGCTGGTTCAAGAGTGCCTTCAAGTACATCACGCCCACCGACTTCTCCTTCCCCACTGGGGCGTTGATTCTCTTTGGTATGGCCTTCATTGCCTACATCGTGCTCACCCGCACCAAGATGGGGCGGTATATCTTTGCCATCGGCAGCAACAAGGATGCCGCACGCCTCAGCGGTGTGGACGTGAAGAAGTGGGAGATGGTGGCCTACATCGTCAGCGGCCTGATGGCCGGCATCGGTGGTATCGCCTTTGCCGCCGTCTACACCACCGTCATGCCCGCCCAAGGTGCCGGCTTCGAGCTTTACGCCATCGCCGGTACGGTCATCGGCGGCACCTCCCTCTCCGGTGGGGCCGGTTCGGTCGTCGGCACGATGATCGGTGTCTACATCATGAGCGTGCTGCGCGCCGGCCTCCCCTCGATGGACCTGCAGGCCCAGTACCAGACCTTCTTCACCGGTGTGGTCGTCATCGGAGCGGTGTTGCTGGACATCTATCGTGTCAAGCGGGCCAGCGAGGTGAGGATCCTCAGCCCTGCACAGCAGTACCGTGAGGAGATGCAGAGTACCATCGCCATGAAGACCCAAGACCTTGCCGTCCTGACCGAAGAGCGTGACAAGGCGCTGCTCAAGGACGAAATCGCCCGGCTGAAAGCACAGATGGGGCAGGTATACCGTCAGATGCGGGGCGAGGAGCGCGCCGAGCAGAAGCGGCAGCTTGCCATGGAGAAGGAGTTTGAGAAGGTTATCAAGCGAGAGATCGCAAAGGAAGAATAAGGATTTGTGTTCTAACCGGAAGGTTGTCTTTCGGATTATTTTAAGGAGGATCATATGAGAAAGATCTTGGTTGTCCTACTTGCATTGGTATTTGTGGCATCCATACCGCTCTTCTCCCAGGCTGCGACGGAGGCTAAGAAGCCGTATATCGCCGTCGTATCCAAGGGCGAACAGCACGATTTCTGGCAGCAGGTGAAGCTTGGAGCCAACGCTGCGGCCAAAGACTATGGCGTGGACATCACCTTTGAGGGTCCACCTTCTGAAAGTGATGTGCAGATCCAGGTGGAGATGCTCAACAACGCCATGGCGAAGAACCCGGTTGCCATCGCCCTCGCTGCACTGAACACCAGCAGTGTGCTCGACCAGCTGCAGCAGACCAAGTCCAGGGGTATCCCGGTGATCGGATTCGACTCCGGTGTTCCCGAGGCTCCGGCCGGGTCGATCTGGGCCAACGCCGCGACGAACAACTACGCAGCCGCAGGTCTTGCCGCTGAGAAGATGTTCCCGTTGATCAAGAGCCGCATCGAGGCGGCAACCGATGCTCGCCCGGTGAAGATTGTGGTCATGAACCAGGACGCTTCGGGTGAATCGTTGCTCAGCCGTGGCAAGGGCTTTAGAGACACGATGGTCAAGTTGATCGACGAGCAGACCAAGCTCAGTCGCGACGACATCGCCGTCATCGGCAACACCGCCTATATCGCCGCCGACAGCCCGACTCGTGGGCGCAAGGTGATCATCGAGATGGTCGTACCTGCTTCCACGGCGGTCACCGACGCTACCAACACCGCACAGGCGATCCTCAACAAGGTCGTCAGTGATCGTGTGCTGGGCATCTTCTGCTCCAACGAGGCGACCGTCAAGGGCCTCTTGGCTGCGACCAACGATGGTGCGACGCTCAAGTCCAACGTCAACTACCGTGATGTCGTCGTCGTCGGCTACGACGCCGGTGAGGCACAGAAGAACGCGGTGCGCGCCGAGTACTTCCTCGGCTCCATCACCCAGGATCCGTACATGATCGGCTATCGCGCTGTCGAGCTCGCCTATAAGGCATACAAGGGCGAACCAGTGGCAGACGTCGACACCGGTGCGAAGTTCTGGGACAAGAACAACATGGACGATGCTGATATCAAGGGTTTGCTCTACGACTGATCACTGGCATCTGATACACAACACAGACCCGGCTTTGGCCGGGTCTTTTCATTTTAGGTGTAAACAGGGTTTCGCGGATGCTCCACAGCATGAACAAATCATGCTAGAATATGACTGAATCGTGATGGCTGATTGCTATGTTCCATGGTACAATTCGTTGGAATCGCGTTCTATTATATGGGCTTTATCGGAGGGTGGATGGGAGTGCATACCAAGGCAAGGCTACTACAGCCTCGTGGAATAACTATAGAGAGACGAGGGACATCTACGTGGCGTCGGGAACTCTCCGCACATGCCTGGCTCTACGTTTTCGTCGTCCCCGGCATTATCTACATGCTCATCTTCGTCTTTCTCCCGCTGCTTGGGTTGGTCATGGCATTCCAGCGCTTCAGCCCCTACAGTGGCTCGGGGCCGTTTGGTGCCTTCATCCACAGCGAATTCGTCGGCTTCGACATCTTCCGGGGACTCTTCAATGGCCCTGATTTCTGGCGGGTGCTGCGCAACACGCTGGCCATCAACATCAGCGCGCTGATCTTCTACTTCCCGGCCCCGATCATCCTTGCATTGCTGCTCCACGAGATCCAGAACCAGGCGTTCAAACGCACCACACAGACGATTGTCTACATCCCGCACTTCATCAGCTGGGTCATCGTAGGCTCGATCACCTTCCAGATGTTCAACGCACAGGACGGCATCCTGATGATGCTCATCAAGCAAGTCTTCCCCAATATGCCCAACGTCCTCTCAACCCCGGGCGCATTCATCCCGATGCTCCTTGGGCAGAGCATGTGGAAGGAGACGGGCTTTGGCACGATCATCTACCTGGCAGCACTCGCCTCCGTCGACCCGCAGCTCTATGAAGCGGCTACCGTCGACGGCGCCAACCGGTGGCAGAAGATGTGGAACATCACGTTGCCTGGCATCGTGGGCACCATCGTGATCATGTTGATCCTCAAGCTCGGGCAGATGCTGAATACCGGTTATGAGCAGATTTTCTTGATGCAGAACTCGCTCAACCGCTCAGTCAGTGATGTCTTTGACACCTATATCTATACGATGAGCATCATCAACGGCAACTATTCGCTGGGAACGGCCATGGGCCTCTTCAAGTCGGTGGTCGGTATGCTGCTGGTCATCGGATCGAACAGCCTCTCCAAACGGTTTGGCTCTTCGGGTCTGTATTGAGGGAGGGGGAGACCATGCCAAAATTCAAGCACGCCCTCGTCAAACGCAGCCCGATGGACATGTTCGCACAGGTCATCATCTACATCCTTGTCGGCTCCTTCGCCCTGATCACCCTACTGCCGTTCGTCTACATCTTCGCCGGCAGCTTCGCCACCGACCGTGAGTTGATCGAGCGCCCCTTCTTCCTCTTCCCGAAGACCATCAGCTTCAACGCCTACAAGTACATCTTCGACAACGGGGACATCTTCCGTGGCCTGCGCAACTCTCTCATCGTCACCGTCGTCGGCACGACGATCAACATGTTCTTCTCCACGACGCTCGCCTACCCACTCAGCCGTCCCTACTTCAAGGGTAAGAAGTTCATCTTCGCCATGGTCCTCGTCTCGCTGCTCTTCACCGCCGGTATGGTGCCCAACTACCTCTTGGTCGCCAACATCCTGCGCCTTCGCAACACCTATTGGTCGTTGTGGCTCCCCGGGGCGATCAACATGTTCAACATGTTGATCATCATGAACTACTTCCGCAGCCTTCCCCAGGAGATGGAGGAGTCGGCCTACATGGACGGGGCCAACGACCTGCAGATCTTCACCCGTATCATGCTGCCACTCTCTGCGCCAGCACTCGCTTCGGTATCGCTCTTCTACGCGGTGAGCCACTGGAACAGCTACTTTGGGGCGATGATGTACATCAGTGACCGCCGATGGGAGGTCGTACAGATCATGCTCAGGCGCATTATCTTCCTCACCCAGTCCATCTCGAGTGAGACGGGGATCGACTGGGGTCTGCTGGGAGAGCCACCGGAGAAGTCCATCAGGCTGGCGACCACGGTCTTTGCCGTCATCCCCATCCTGTTGGTCTACCCATTCATTCAGAAATACTTCACCCAGGGAGTCATGGTTGGCTCCATCAAGGGGTGATTGTATAGACGTTCATGCCCGTCATGGGTGTGAGATATGTAAGGAGGAGATCATGAAAAAATTCATGACTGCAATGGTATTCACCCTTGCCCTGATGCTCGTAGCAGGCTCGCTGTTCGCAGCTGGAACACGCGAAGCTGCGCCCGCCGTTCAAGTGGGAAGGCCCACCATCACCGCGATGGTCATGTCTTTCTATGGAACGGATTTGGAGAATGAGCACTCGCAGACGGTCGTCCAGCAGTTCGAGGACTACACAAACACACATGTGAAGTTCCAGTGGGAGAACAACGACGTCTATGCCGAGAAGATCGGTTTGACGCTGCTGGACGTGACTAGCATGCCGATGCTGATCGTCAACAGCGGCAACCTCACGGCCAACGTCGTCGACGCGGCCAAGAAGGGTGCGTTCTGGGATCTGGCGCCGTTCCTCGAGGACAAGGCCGCCTACCCGAACCTGTCGCAGTACAACAGGGGCGTTGCCGCCGGCTTCACCGTCGATGGCAAGATGATCGGTATCTATCGTGGCCGTGAGCTGGGACGCAACGGTATGTCCTACCGCCAGGACTGGGCGGACAAGGTCGGTCTCACCAAGGCTCCCGAGACGGTAGAAGAGTTCTACGACATGATCTACAAGTTCACCTACAACGATCCCGACGGGAATGGGAAGCGAGACACCTACGGCATCGAGCTGACCAAGTATGTCGGTCCTTGGGACATCATGCAGACCTGGTTCGGCGTGGGCAACGGCTGGGTGGAGCAGGGCGGCAAGCTCGTTCCTGTCCACCAGACGGCAGAGTTCATGACCGCCCTCAGGTGGTTCCGCAAGATCTACGCCGAAGGGCTGGTACGCCCCGACTGGCCGTCGGTCGACACCGGTACCTACGGCAACGCCATCAAGAACGGCCAGGCTGGTGTCCTGGTGGACGTGATGGACAGCGGCCGGCGTATCTGGGATTACTTTGACACCAACAAGATCCCCAGTGTCACCGACTCGACCAAGCTCGCCTCGATGAACCTGCTCGGCCCGATCAACAACAAGACGCTGGCCACCGCCGGCCACAACGGCTACATGATGATCAGCAAGGCAGGGGCAAAGACCGAACAGGATGTGAAGAACGTACTGCACTTCCTCGACAGGATGAACGACAACACGATGCTCGTGCTGGCCGATCGCGGCCTCGAGGGAATCCAGTGGAACCTCGATGCAGAGGGCTACCTTGCTCCCATCACCCCCAGTCCGTACACCGTGCAGAACTCTCCGCAGGTTGGTTTGAACCAGATCGTGGCCTACATCCCGAACACCGCTTCGACGGACCCGACCACCAAGCTGACCGTACGGGAGATCGCGCAGAACGAGGCGTACTACAAGATGCGCCCGCTGGCCATCACCAACCCGGCTGCCGGATTGTTGCCCAACAGCACCGTGCAGGCTGAGGTCGGTACCCAGTTGGCCCAGATCCTCGATGACGCCCGTACCCAGTACATCTGTGGCGTAATCGACGATGCAGGCCTCCAGGCTGCCTTCAAGACGTGGGCGGACCGCGGTGGCACGCGCCTGGTTGCTGAGATCAACGCACTTCGCTGACGTTGATGTACCCTTGAACAAGAGAGGCAGGGAAGGGATCCTTCCCTGCCTTCTTCTGAGGTATGATGACACCATGACACTGCATAATCTTTCGGGAAGAGAAAAGAGGGGAGTGACCACCTTCGGCTGCATCTGGGCCCAGGGTGAGCTGCTCGATGACAGCGCTTTCACACTGCACAACACCGATGGCACGACGAGTGCGGTACAGAGCCGGGTCACCGCCTATTGGCCCGACGGCAGTATCAAATGGAGTGCACACACCGCCGATGCCTCCCGGATGACCGAGACGATCGACCTTGTGGCAGGCGCATCCGGCGACCACCCAAGAGCAATCACCGTCGAGCCAAGATCCGGTGGCGTACGCGTCTTCAGTGACTCATTGAGCCTCGACATCCCCGACTGCGGTCCGCTCCTCTTCTCCAACCTCACCGTCGATGGCAGAGAGCGGGTACACCGGGCACTCCCCACCGTGCAGATCGAACGCAGGGAGGAGACGGAGGAAGGCCAGGTGCGCACCGTCTGTGAATTTGTCGGCTCCATCGCCCGAATGACCGTTGAGGAGGAGGGACCCGTTGAGGCTGTCATCAAGTACGAAGGAATCCACCGCAACCCGAAGACAGGCGAAGAGCTGATCCCCTTCGTCATTCGTCTCCATATTGGCTCTGATGGACTGCGCTTCGTCCACACCTTCTTCTACGATGGCGATGAGACGCGCGACTTCCTCAAGGGCGTCTCCATCTCGCTCTCCTCGCCCATCAGCGGAGCGGCGTACAACCGCCACATCCGGTTTCTCGGCGATGCCGGCAGCTTTCACGAGAGCTCGGCGAACCTGCTCTCTTGGCGCCCGCGCCTGCCTGCCGAGGTCTATGCTTCACAGTGCGCCGGTGAGCGTCTCAACCTCGAAGGGGAGGTGCTGGCAGACGTCCAACGCATCCTCACTGATATGCCCCATTGGGACACCTGGGCCATCTGCCAGGACACCCCCACCCATTTTTCCATCAACAAGAAGCTTGCCTTGCCCGATGTCTGCTTTCTCGAGTGCCTGCACGGCAACCAGGCGCGGGGAGGACTCTCGGTTGGAGGGGAGAACGGATGGCTCTCCGTTGCCATCCGCGACTTCTGTAAACGCCACCCCTCGGGGTACACCGTCTCCGGCCTGACCAGCGATGAGGTGCGCACCGACATCTGGTTCTATGCACCGATGGCAGAAGCCTTCGATTTTCGCCATTACACCAACCGGGGGTACAATCAGGTCTACTACGAGGGCTACGACTTCTTTGGAGCCAGCGCCTACGGCATCGCAGCCACCAGTGAATGCACCCTCATGTGGGGTGACGGGGTTGTCGCCAGTGAGCGTGCGTTGATTGCACACGCCGACTGGACGGACAAACCGCCCGTCTATGTCGCCGAGAGCGCCTTCTACCATGAGCGCCGGGCATTCGGATACTGGTCATTGCCCGCTGGGGGGACGGAGATGGAGCGTTGGTTGGAAGCGCAGCTGGACAAGGCAGTCGCCTTCTACCTCAATGAGGTCGAGCAGCGCCATTGGACTGGACTCTTCAACTACGGCGACTTCATGCACACCTACGACAGGGAGCGCCACATCTGGCGCTACGACATGGGCGGCTACGCGTGGGACAACACCGAACTGGTGCCGACATTCTGGCTCGCTCTGGCATTCATCCGCAGCGGACGGGAGGAGATCTTCACCCTCGCCGAGAAGATGAGCCGCCACGCCTCGGAGACTGACGTCTACCACTTCGGCCGATACAAAGGCCTTGGCTCGCGGCACAACGTGCGCCACTGGGGTTGTCCCTGCAAGGAGGCGCGCATCGCCATGGCCGGACACCACCGCCTCCTCTACTACCTGACCGGTGACCGCCGCTTGGGGGATATCTTCAGTGAGCTGAAGGACAATGAGCTGACCTTCCTGGAGAAAGATCCGCTGGGCGAGTTCTATGACAAGGACCAGATGGTCTACCCCTCCCATGCCCGAAGTGGGCCCGATTGGTCGAGCCTCTGCTCCAACTGGATGACCGAGTGGGAGCGCACCAACGACAACACCTATCGCGACAAGATCCTCACAGGAATCCGCGACATCGAGGCAGCCCCCCTCAAGCTCATCAGCGGCCCCGACTTTGAGTTCGACCCGCTGACGGTACGGTTGCGCTACATCGGGGAGAACACCACCGGCGGCACCCACCTGCAGATCTGCATGGGAGCACCCTCCATCTGGATGGAGATGGCCGATCTGCTCGAGGATGAGAGTTGGAAGAGGATGATGGGTGACTACGGGCGCTTTTACTTTTTGCCGCGAGCACAACAGGTGGAGGAGTCGAACGCACTCATCGGAGATCGCGAGTTCTCACTGCCCTTCATGGCCTCCTCGATGGGCGCCTACGGGGCCTGGTACCTCCAGGACCGTGAGACGGCCGATCGCGTGTGGGCGGTCCTGTTGGGCGCATTGCTGACAGACGATGATGACAGTGGCTTTGAACCGACGCTCGTCACCGATGCGGGCAATCGTGCCGTACTGAGTGAGATTGCTTGGATCAGCACCAACTTTGCAGCCCAATGGTGCCTGAATGTCATCATGACGCTTGAGTTTATCCGTGATGCGCTGCCGGCGACACGGGAAGAGGCCAAACGGCTGTTGGCCCTCCATGGCCAAGGAGGATTTCGAAACGCATGAGTCTATACATCGAAAAGATCGGGGCACACACCCTGACCATCGGCTGGGACGCAATCGCCCACGCCGACGAATATACCCTCCATTGGTCAGCCAAGAATCTGGCCACATCGCGCTTCTCCCCGCTCTGCACCAAGCGGGCAGGTGAAAAGCTGTCGCACTCGCTCTCCTGGTCGACGCACATGCCGTACTACTTCAGGGTATCGTACCGAACATCAGAGGGCGAGCAGTGGATGGGCGAGACCCTCGAATCACCCACGTTCCACACCCCCCGTCCGCAGCTGGAAACGCTGGACCGTGGTTTGGTTGCCATCGCCACCGATGCAGGGATCTTTCTCACCTGGCGGCTGTTGATCGAAGAGGTCACCGGCTATACGGAGAGTGGGCTGACCAGCCCGCCCTTCGATGTGCTGAGAAGCGGCAAGCACATCGCCACCGTCACCGACAGCACCAACTACTTGGACCGGGAGGGGAGAGCGGAGGATACCTACCAGGTCGTCAGGCAGGGCAGTGGGGAGGCAGGGACACCCATCTACCCGATGCACTCCAGCCCCTATGACCTGCCGTTACAGAAGCCTGCCGGTGGGGTTTGCCCGGACGGCAGCACCTACGAGTATACGGCCAACGACATGACGGTCGCCGATGTGGACGGAGACGGACAGTACGAGTTCATCCTCAAATGGGACCCGACCAACAGCCAGGATGTCTCCATCCCCGGGTATACCGGCAACTGTCTCGTCGACTGCTACAAGCTCGACGGCCGTCTGCTCTGGCGCCTTGACCTGGGGGTGAACATCCGCGCCGGGGCCCACTACACCCAGATCATGGCCTACGACTTCAACGGCGACGGCAAGGCTGAGGTCAGCGTCAAGACCGCCCCTGGCACGAAGATGACAACCTTCTGCCCGGATGGGAGTGTCAAGAGCGAAGCCTTCATCACCATGCCGCAGCCGGGCGCCTCGCATACGGACAACTACGTCTCGTCCAACGAGGATTTCCAGGCCCATGTCAAAGAGGTGTTCATGCAGTGGCACGATCGCCCTGAGGTTCGAGCCGGTCAATGGCCTGCCACGCTTGAGGAGTGCTTCGGCATCGAGCGCCGCTACCCCTATCCGCTTGCAGCGCGTGATGCAGCGTCGCTGGTCGACTACCTCTTTGATGTGTACGCGCCGCTGCGAAGCACACGCAACCGACTGCGTGAGTTTCGTGGGTTCATCTACCAGGGTCCTGAATATCTGACCATGTTCGCCGGAGACGGGAGCGAGCTAGAGACCATCATGTTCCCCTTCCCCCGGGTGGATGACGGACTCTTGTGGGGCGATTACGCGTGGAAGCGCATCGAGCCGTGCAACCGGGTCGACCGCTTCCTCAGCGGTGTTGCCTACCTTGACGGCTGCCACCCCTCCTTGATCGTCTGCCGTGGCTACTATACCCGCGCAGCGATCGCCGCCTACGACTTTACCGATTGCTTTTCCCTGCGCTGGACGGTCGACAGTGGGTTTGTGGCCCTCTCCAACCCCTTCAATGACGAGGAGGGTGGTGCAGAACACGGCAGCGACCCCGTCTACGGACCGTTGGCCGGACAGGGCAACCACTCGCTCTCTACCGCCGACATCGACCGGGATGGGCGGATGGAGATCATCTACGGAGCGGCGGTCATCGATGACGATGGATCGCTGCTCTACAGCTCCAGCGGCCCGATGCCCGATGGGACGATCCGTAAGTTTGGCCACGGCGATGCCATGCACGTGGGCGACTTCGATCCCGATCGACCAGGGCTGGAGATCTTCAACGTCTTTGAGGGCGGACAGTGGGTCCCCCAGGCGTATGCGCTGCGCGACAGCGAGA
>JALOBD010000058.1 GCA_023228445.1 Sphaerochaeta sp.
AAACAAGGCCGGCTGACGCCGGCCTTGTCCGTAGGAAGGGATATGATGACACCCGTGTCAGGTGATCATGTTCAAGTCTTCTCCACCACCCGTCCATCCCGGGAGGAGATGGCAACCAGGTGTGCGATGCGGCGTGCCAGGGGTTCGGTCATTTCATCACCCCTCACCCGCCAGCTCCAGTTCTCGTCGTTGCACGTCGAGGGGTAGTTGAACCGCGCCTCCTCCCCCTTCTTGAGCAAATCTTGCATGGGGATGATGGCAATCCGTGCATGGCTTTGCATGAGGCGCAGGATCATTTCATCGACGATCTGCTCATCGGCGCAGTTGAGGTACTCCTTCACCATCTGTTGTTCGGCATCGGTGAGGGAGCGATACCAGCCGAGGGTGGTGTTGTTGTCGTGAGTTCCGGTGTAGGCGACGAAGGGCTCCCCCCAGTTGTGCGGCAGAAAGTCATCGTGGTAGTTGGGCGCCCCCTCCTCATCCATCGTGAAGCCGAACTGAAAGATCTTCATGCCGGGAAAAGTATTGCCGTCACGCAGGGCGATGACCTCGTCGTTCATCAAGCCCAGGTCCTCGGCGATGATGTCCAGTGCCCCCAACTCCCGCCCGATGGCCTCAAAGAGGCCGGCTCCGTCAGCCTTCACCCAAGAGCCGAACTCGGCTGTCGGGTGGTCGAGGGGAATCTCGTACGTCGCCTCAAAGCCACGGAAGTGATCGACGCGCACCAGGTCGGTGAGGGTGAAGAGGCGCTTCATCCGTTCGATCCACCACCTGTAACCGGAGTGCCGATGGACACGCCAGTCATAGACGGGATTTCCCCACAGCTGTCCGGTGCTGCTGAAGAGGTCGGGTGGTACGCCGCTGACCGGGTCGAAGCGACCCGCTTCATCGCGTTTGAAGAGGTGGTGGTGCTGCCAGGTGTCGCTGCTGTCGCTTGCGACAAAGATCGGCGCATCGCCGATGAGGCGGATGGCCCGGTCATTGGCATACGCCTTCAGGCGCTTCCACTGCTCATCAAACCAATACTGCAACACGCTCCAGAGCTCGATCTCCGCCGTGTGCGCCTCACCAAAGCGCTGGAGCGCCGCCTCATCACGCTGGGCGTACTCAGCTGGCCAGTGGCTCATCCATCGGCTGTCTCCCAGTGTCTCGGTGAGGGTACGAAAGAGTGCATAGTCATCGAGCCAGAAGCGGTTGGCACGAGAGAAGGTGCGATACCCATCAAGACGGGTACCGCCCTCGGCGATGAAGCGCCGTGCCGCTTTTTTGAGCAACGCGAGCTTGTAGGTCTCCACACCCGGAAAATCCACCCGGGTCTGGCTGAATCGTGGGTGTTCGGCAAGCTCTGACCGCCCCAGATGCCCCGCATCAGAGAGCTGCTCGAGGTCGATGAAGAGCTCGTTGGCAGCAAACGAGGAGCGGGGGGCATAGGGGGAGTTGCCGTAGCCGGTGGGCCCGGTGGGCAGGATCTGCCAGAGGTTGAGGTTGGCGCTCGCCATCCAATCGGCTGCGCGATACGCCCCTGCCCCCAAATCCCCGATGCCGTGTTGGGAGGGCAGGCTGGTGATGTGAAGGAGCACACCGGCATGGCGGGCTGTGGTGCTGTTCATGCTACCCCTTCACCGCCCCGGCGATGACGCCGCGGATGATATGCTTTTGCATCACCAGGTAGAAGAGGATGATCGGGATCATCGCCAGCACCAACATCGCCATCATCGCCCCCATGTCCACCGCCCCGTAGCCTCCGCGCAGGTATTGGATGGCCACCGGGATGGTCTTGTACTCGATGCCGATGGTCAGATAGGGCAAGAGGTAGTCGTTCCACACCCACATGGCGTTGAGGATCGCCACGGTGATGGCCGTCGACTTGAGCATCGGGTAGACGATGAGGAAGAAGGTCTGCGGAGCCGTCGCCCCGTCGATCATCGCCGCCTCCTCGAGGCTGAGGGGGATGGTCTTGATGAATCCACTGAACATGAAGGTGCCCAGCCCGGCGCCAAAACCTACGTAGAGGACGAGGATTCCCACCGGGTTGTCCAGGCCCAGCATATTTGCCGTCTTGCTCATGGTGAACATCACCATCTGGAAGGGGACGATCATGCTGAAGACGAGGAGGTAGTAGACGATGGTGGTGAAGGTGCTCTTCACCCGTGTCAGATACCAGCCCAGCATGCTGGTGGCAAGCGAGATGCCGATGACCGAGAAGACGGTGATGAAGAGCGAGTAACCGAAGGCGTTGAGGAACTTGATCTTCCGCGCTCCCTCGAGGTAGTTCTCCCTGCCGGTGAAGGTCTCGGCGGTGGGCAGCTTGAAGGGCTCTGAGGAGATGAAGAACTTGCTCTTGAAGGAGTTCATCAACACGATGAGCATCGGGGCGAGGAAGAGAGCAGCACAGATGAGCAGGAGGATGAAGAGCACGGTGTCCGATGTACGGTATTTTCTCACAGGTTTCATGCTTCCTCCTCCCGGCTCCTGCTGATGGTCAGCTGGGTCAGCGCGATGAGGGCGACCAGGATGGTGAAGATCACCGCCTTGGCTTGCCCCACCCCCTCAAAGCCGGTGCGGCGGTAGAAGGTGTTGAAGATGTTGAGGGCGAGCATCTCGGTCTGCTTGCCCGGGTCGCCTGCGGTGAGGGCGAGGTTTTGGTCGAAGAGGCGGAACCCGCTGGTGAGGGTCAAGAAGGTGCAGATGGTGATGGAGGGGGCGATGGAGGGGAGGATGACGTTGGCCAGCATCGTCCGGTTGCCCGCCCCATCGATTCTCGCAGCCTCGATGAGCTCGGTGGGGATGTTCTGGATGCCGGCGATGTAGATGACCATCATGTAGCCGATGTTCTGCCAGTTCATCAGCACAACCAGGCCCCAGAAGCCATACTTTGGGTCGGTGACGATCGTCACCCCCTTGGGCAGCAGGAACCCGTTGATGATCAACTGCCAGATCCAGCCCAACACGATGCCACCGATGAGGTTGGGCATGAAGAAGATCGTGCGGAAGGTGTTGGTCCCCCGCAGGCCTCTGGTGAGCAGCATCGCCAGCGTGAATGCACCGATGTTGATGGTGATCACGCTGATGATGGTGAAGCGGACGTTGAACCACAGCGAGGTGGCAAACTCGTTGTTGATGAAGGCCAGCTTATAGTTCTCAACGCCGACAAAGGTGCCGTCCAGGACAGTGGTGAATTTGAAGAATGAGAGGGTCACCCCCGCGATCATCGGGATGAGGAAGGCGATGGTGAAGCACACCAACGCCGGCAGGACGAAGAGTGGAGCGTAGCGTCTCATTGATTTCTGCATGAAGCCTCCTCAGAGCAATGACCGCCCCCCAAACGGAAGGCGGCCATGGTTGGCATCGGATGCCTAATTGGTGAGGTCGAACTCAACTCTCCAGACATCGGTGGCGACCCGGCTCACCTCAGCCCAGTTCTTGCGTCCGTTGATGTAGTCACCGAGCGCAGCGCCGAATTGCGTCTTCCACTCCTGACTCGGGATGACCGAGAAGTCCCAGCTGATCGACGTCACGCCGCTCTTGTTCATCCAGCGGATGACCTCCTTGGCCAGTGGGTCGGTGGGCAGCTCGTTCTCGGCGAAGGTGTTGAACGGGGTGATGAACATCAAATCGTTCTTCACGAACGCCTTGCCGCTGGCACTGGAGAAGAGCCAGGTAAGGAACTGGTCGGCAAGTGCCTGCTGCTCGCTGCTGACCTTCTTGTTGATGCAGAGGTAGTTCTCCGTACCGACACAGAGGCCGATCTTCTCTTCACCGGCAGCACCGATGTAGATGGGCATGAACTTGATGTCGCTGTCGGCCACCTTGTTGCCCTTCACACCGAGGATCTGGCTGGCACCCCAGTTGCCGTTCTGCACCATGGCAGCCTGGCCGAGGGCAAACTCAGCCATCGCGTCATCGACGCTCTTGGCCCCGAGCAGCCCCTTGGCTGTGGTGGAGTTGTTCAAGTAGAGGTCCCAGATGTTCTTCATCTGAGGGCCATAGGTGAAGTCGAAGTCCCGCGTCTTCGTGCCGAAGGGGATTCCCTTGCTGCGCAGCTCGTAGTAGAGCGGTACGTTGACCAGGTGGGTCTGCCAGCGCCAGTCATTGCCCGCCGCCATGCTCGTCGAGGCAAAGACGCCCTGGATGCCGAGGACGCCCCTGTTCTTCTGCATGTCCTCGACCACGGCCTTGAGCAGGGCGAAGTTGTTGATCTCATCGGCGCTGTTGATCCTCACCGCCTTGTTTGGCAGGGCGAAGTAGGCGCGCATGATGGCGTCGTTGTAGATGATGCCGTACCCTTCCACCGCGTAGGGGATGGCCAGCACCTCACCCCCTTCGCCGAGGGCCATGGACTTGTCGCTGAGGATCTTGTAGAACTCGGTGCCCGAGAGGTCTGCGGTGTAGTCGCGGCTGTTGGCCAGCCCCACCGGACCGTTGGTCTGGAAGATCAAGGGCGGGTTGTTCTTGGCAAGCTCACTCTTGAGCGTGGTGGCGTAGGTGCCGCTTGCTGCAGTGACGACCTTCAGCTTGATGCCGGTCTCCTTCTCGAAGACGGGGGCGATCTTGCTCTCATAGACGTCGGCAATCTCAGGCTTGAAGTTCAAAAAGTATACCTCTTTGGCCGGCGCTCTCTCTTGGACGCCGGCACCAAAGACGAGCGAGCCTACAACCATGAGGGCCAACAGACAAAGCAACAGTGTTTTCTTCATGATCTCTATCTCCTTTTTCTTGTTACCGAGGATTGATCACCTCAGCATACAATAATACTAAACCGGTTTTATAAACCGGTCAACAAAAATCTTTTCTCGTCATCTAGCTATATAATTACACTGACAGACAAAATATAGACAAAACCCTGTTGATGGTACAACGATGTGTTCCTCTAGTAACGAGGAGGGCAAGGAGGATCGCCCCCTTGCCCCCATATCCTGCCCCTTCAGTACTGCAGGCGGCACTCTGCCAGCATCCGGTCAAAGAGCTCCCGTGCCCGGTTGCGGGCGATGGTCATCAGCGGGTCGGAGAGGAACGCGCCGAAGAGGCGCTCGTCATCATCGGCCAGCACCGCCTCCAACGTCATTTGCTGGACATCGCTGGCATGGCGCACCAGGTTTTGGATGGCAAGCGGTGGATCTCCTGCCATGATCGGACGGATCGAGTCTTGGGTGATGAGGCCGTTCGACTCGACGATCCTCCCCTTCGGCAGGTAGGAGACCTGCCCCTCGTTGGGGCGGTTGATGTTGGTCGTGAGCGCCGGACCGCCGGCGAGGGCCTGCATGATATCCACCCCCTCCTCGTCGCTGCGCTCTGCAACCAGATCCTTGTCCTCAAAGACTCTTGCACGCTTCTCCTCCGCTTGTCGCTCCCTCCAGCGGTAGGGGGTGCGTATCACCCCATAGGTGTGCAAATCCTCGTCGCTTTGGAGGAACCACGGCACGAACTCGGCGAGGTGGCGGTCCCCGGCGGCGCCGAGGGTGCCGAAGTCACGCAAAAAGCTCAGCGCGATGAGCTGGTCACAGTCGAACCACTGCTCCTTTTGCAGTCGCACTGCTGCCACACCACTCTGGTCGTCGAAGAGGTGGGGGTCCGAGAGCTCCGCTTTCAGGCGTGCCATCAAATCGTGCCCCTCCCAGGTGGCGGCGGTGACGAAGGTGAAGTGGTTGATGCCCGTCAGGTCGATCGTGATGGTCCGTCGGTCGGGGGTCTGAACACCAAACCACCGTGCAACCCGCTTGGCGAGGAAGTTTTGGGTGTGGAAGACCTCATGGCAGCAGCCCAGCGCCTTGATGGAAGCAAAGCCCTCGTGAAGCGCTGCGGTGCAGAGCGTCATCGGGTTGGTGTAGTTGATCACCCAGGCGTCAGGACAGTGGGCAGCGATGGCAGCGCCGAACTTGACAAAGAGCGGGATTGCCCTGCGCGCTCGCATGATGCCCCCCGGCCCGGTGGTGTCACCCACCGACTGCAGGATACCGTACTCCTCAGGCAGCATCAGGTCACCCCTGCGGCACTGCGTTGAGCCGGGCTCGATGGAGATGATGACCAGATCACAGCCGTCCAGTGCAGCGCCCAGGTCATCTTCGGCGGTGATGGTGAACCGGCTACCGGCGTTGTTGACCGCCATGATGCGCTCGCCCACCGCAACATTGCGCTGTGCCGCCTCCTTGTCGATGTCATAGAGCACCACCGTGCCGCCGGTTTCGCGGTTGTAGGCAAGGTCTTTGAGAAACTGGATGGCCCACAGCCGTCCTCCCCCGCCGATGATACAAATTCGCTCTGCTGCCATGATTGTCTCCTCATTGTAGAAGTGGAGGAGGGTTTCCCCTCCTCCATCAGTGTACCCTTATTTGCCGATCATGCGAAGCAGGAGCTCGTAGATCTGCTGGCCTCCCTGGGCCGGGGTGATCTGGCCGAACGCCACGCGCTGATAGATCAAGTACAACGTCGAGTTGAACTCGGTGTCATTGGGCACGTGGTCGGTCTCTGCCGAACTGTGCGGGCCGGCGACGTTCATATAGTCGATGACCTTCTGATCAGCCGGGGATGCCGAGCCGGCTGCACGGGCGGTGGACGATGCCGGTGTTCCGCGGTCACTGCCGAGCACGAAGGCCGCCTCGGGGTCGTTGACCAAGAAGTCGATGAACTTCACCGTCTCGGCGATATTCTTCGAATCCTTGTTCACCGCGTAGAACTGGCTTGGCGGTTGCCACAGCGCATTGGTCTCGGCCGCACCGGGCAGCTCGATGAAGGCAAGTTCATCGGTGGTCGCCGCCTGGTATCCGCTGAGCATGTTGGTCCAGAGGAAGCCGATGACGGCCTTTCCTGCGATGACCATCGAGGTATCGGCGTTGTTCTCGGCGTAGCCGGCTGCGATGTCGGCCGGAGGCACCAGGCCCTCCCTGCGGTATTCGGCAAAGAGCTCAAGGTAGCGCTGACCGTCGGCGGGGCGCACATCGGTGCTCATTGTTGCCGCATCGTAGAGCGGGGTGCCATTGTAGCGGGACCAGTACCCGAACGGCGTCGAGTTGGACGAGAGCACACCGATGTCCTGCATCGGATAGATGCCTGCCGGCAGCTTGCCCTTGAGGACCCGCAGGTACTCCTTGAACTCGGCGTAGCTCATCGCGGTCTTCGGCAGCGGGGCTCCGATGCGCTCGACCAACGACTTGTTGTAGACGAGGGCCGGCATGTTCACACCGGTGGAGATACCCACCAGGCGACCGGCGATCGTCCCGCTGTCGATGGCGGAGGGGTCGATGACCGAGAGGTTGATCTCCTTGCCCGCATGGGGGAAGAAGTCGAGCAACACATCAGCGTAGTCGGGGATGTTGCCGCCGACCTGGATGATGTCAGGTCCATTGCCACCGGCAAGCTGGGTGTCGACCTTCACGAAGTGGTCGCCCGCTCCTCCGCTGACCTCCGGGTTGACCCGGATATTCGGGTGGCGGCTCTGGTAGATGTCGATCGCCTTCTGGCTGATCTCCACCCGCTGTCCGCTTCCCCAGTACGCCCAGCGGATCGTCGTGACGTCGCTGTCGGCTGCCTTGGTCTCCTTTGTCCCAGCACCGAAGAGCACCAGAGCCCCCAGGGTGATGAGTGCGAGAACCATCATGGTCTTTTTCATTGCAATCCTCCTTGCAATAGGGGTGCTGTCACCCCTTGATTCCGGTCGTGGCGATACCACGGACAAAGTACTTCTGTAGGGAGAAGAAGAGGATGAACGCCGGGATCAGTGAGAGCACTGACATGGCGAACATCGGTCCCCACGAAGACATGCCCGAGGAGTCCAAAAAGAGCCTCAATCCCATCGGGACGGTATACTTGTTCGGGCTGGTCAGGTAGAGCAGCTGGTTGAAGAAGTCATCCCATGTCCACAAGAATGAGAAGAGTAGCGTGGTGATCAAGGCGGGCACGGTAAGCGGCATGATGATGCGTGTGTATATGCCGAACTTGGAGCACCCGTCTATGGTGGCCGATTCATCGATGTCGCGGGGAAGCCCCCGAATGAACTGCACCAAGAGGAAGATGAAGAATGCATCGGTGGCGAAGAACTTGGGCACGACAATCGGCAGGAAGGTGTTGATCCACCCCATCCGCCTGAACATGATGTAGCGCGGGATCGTCGTCACGTGGGACGGCAGCATCAAGGTGATCATCATCAGCGCAAACCAGAGGTTCTTGCCCTTGAACTTCAGGCGGGCAAAGGCGAAGGCGGTCAGTGAACAGAAGATCGCATTGGCCAACGCACTGAGGATGCAGATGACGAACGAGTTCTTGAAGAAGGTGTCGAAGCCGACGATGCCGATGCCCCGCCACCCCTCCCGGTAGTTGTCGAGGGTCGCCACCGAAGGCCAGATGGAGACCTCGGTGAAGATCCGGTTGCTCGGCTTGAAGGAGGCACCGAGGAGCCAGAGGATCGGATAGAGCATCCCCAGGGCCAAGGCGATGATGAAGAGGTTGAGCACGAGGCGCTTGGCCAGGTCGGTTTGTTTCCTGTTCATCGCCTACTCCCCGCTTCCATAGCTGACCAGCGTGCCGCTGCTCTTGAACGAGATCGCCGTCAAGACGGCGATGATGATGAGCAGCACCCACGCCATCGCCGAGGCGTACCCCATCTCGGAGAAGCCAAAGCCCTTGATGTAGAGGTAGAGGCTGTAGAACATCGTTGAGTCCAGCGGCCCACCCGACCCACCGCTGACGATGAAGGCCTGGGTGAAGGATTGGAAGGCGCTGATCATCTGCATGACGAAGTTGAAGAAGATGATCGGCGAGAGCGATGGCAGCGTGATGGCGAAGAACTGCCTGATGGGGCCGGCCCCGTCGACGGCGCTCGCCTCATAGTACTCGCGCGGGATCTGTTGCAGACCCGCCAAGAAGATGATCATCGGGCTGCCGAACTGCCAGACGGCGAGGAGGATCAACGTATAGAGGGCATAGGTGGGGTTGCTGATCCACGCCGGCAGGTTGGTCAGCCCGAAGATGGTGTGGAGAATCATGTTGAGCAACCCGTCGCTGGCAAAGAGGCGACGCCACAGCACCGCAATGGCCACCGAGCCGCCGAGCAGCGTCGGGATGTAGTAGAGGGCCCGGTAGAGGCCGATGAGGCGCAACTTCTTGTTCATCAGCATCGCCACGACGAGGGCGAAGACGAGCTTGACCGGAACCGAGATGAAGACGAAGCGGAAGGTCACCCACATCGAGTTGAGGAAACGCTCGTCCCGGCTGAGGGTCTCGGTACCCTTGAACATCACCAGATAGTTGTTCAGGCCGATCCACTGAGGTGGGGTACGGATGTTGAACCGAGTGAAGGAGAGGTAGAGCGAGTAGCCCATCGGATAGAGGGTGAGCAAGAAAAACCCAATGAGCCAGGGGACCAAGAACATATAGGACCCCAGATTCTCCTGCAATCGTCGTTTCTTCGAAAGATTCATCATTTGGCAGCCTCACATGCATCGAAGAAGAGCCTGTCGCCAGGTGCGCTTCAATGCATTCAGTATAGCGTGCCACAAAAATTGGTAAATATCTCAAATGTACATTACATACAAATAATTGACCTGCTAAATTGATAGAATATCGCAATTATGACGATAATTGCTTCCCAGACATGGAAACAATGGTTTTTTTGTGCATATAAGAACAAATGCCCGTTACGTTCAGGAGGGTGAGTTTTCCGCTTCGAAGCGGTCGATGGTCGAAACAAAGACCTGCACGATCTGCGGGTCATAGAGGATTCCTCGGTTGTTGAAGATCTCCTCGACCGCCTCCTCCTTGGAGACCGGGGTGCGGTAGGAGCGCTCGCTGGTCATCGCATCGTAGCTGTCGGCGATGGCGATGATCCTTGCCTGGTAGGAGATCTGCTCACCCTCCAGGCCCTGGGGGTAGCCGCTGCCATCCCAGCGTTCGTGGTGCTCCAAGATCGCCTGGGCGAGGTCGCTGAACTCGCTGACGGCACTGAGGATGCGGTAGCCGATCTCGGGGTGGCGGCGCATCTCCTGCCACTCGGACCGGTCGAGGCGCCCCGGCTTGTTGAGGATTACCTCGCTGATGCCGATCTTCCCGATGTCGTGCATCAAGCCGGCGGTGCGCATCCGGTTGATCTCCCGCTCGCTGAGCTCCAGTTGCTTGGCCAAGAACGCACACAGCGCACTGACGCGCCGCGAGTGCAGGCTCTCCCGGCTGCTCTTGGCAAAGAGGGAGTTCATCAAGAGCCCCACCGACTTGCTCTTTGCGCTCGAACTCTCGTAGATCTTGGTGCGTCCCATCATCTCCTCGGCCCGCCTGAGCGTCTGGGCCGGCAGCTCGCCAAGGTCCCGGCGGCACGCCCAGCCGGCTGACAGGGAGAGGTGGAAGGTGGCGAACGTGATCTCCTTGGCAGCCTCCTCCACCCGCTTGATGAACGCCTCAGCGGCATCCTCCTCCCTGCCGGCCATCAAGAAGACGAACTCGTCTCCCCCATGGCGTGCGATGAGCACCCCCTCGTCCTTGTACTCCTCCAAGAGCTGGGCGGTGCGTTTGATGACCAGATCGCCCATCTCATTGCCCAGCGTATCATTGACGAGCTTCAGGCCGTTGATATCGACAAGACCAAGGGTGAGCGGGAGGGTACGGTCCATCTCCTTGAGCAGCTCTTCGAAGTGGACACGGCTGTAGAGGCCGGTGAGGTAGTCGTGGTCGCGTTGGAAGCGCAGCTTCTCCCGATTGGCACGCTCTTCGGTGACGTCGCGGCAGACCACGATCGCCCCGATGATCTCCCCTTCGCTGCCGCGGATGGGAGCGTAGTTGTAGGAGCCATACCACTCTATATCGGTGGAGATCTTGTGCAATCGGTACTCGGTCGTCCCACTCATCCCCGAAAGCGCACGAAAGCCCACCCACATGGTGTCATCCATCGCATGGCCGTACTCATCGTAGGCTTGGTAGAGTCCCTTGAAGCCGTGGAGGCTCGGTGGGCACTGTGCCGGGGTCGAGAAGCGATAGTAGTCGTAGAATGCATCACTGACTTGAAGGAAGACACCCTCACTGTCAATGATGTAGACGGCATCGATCATCGAGTTGATGGCGGCATCGAGCATCGCCCTGGACTCCCCCGATGCCTGTTCGGAGATCTGTTGGTCTTCAAGCGCGCTGAGAATCATCAGGCGGCTGTGTTCCGCCTCCCGGTGCAGGCGCCTGATCTCGCCCAGCGTCATGTGACGCTCGGTGACATCAAAGCCGGTGACCAAGTAGGAGTCGGGAAGTGGCGTGGCGCTGATCTCCAGCGTATGGCGCCCTCCCCTGCTGTCGGTGACCACGCTCTCCAGCGCCATGAGGGCCTTCGCGTCCTTGCCCTCCTGGCCCGAGCGCAAGAGGTCTTCCCAGATTGCGGCGATCGAGGCGTGCTCTCTCTCATCGGGATAGGCGCACGCAAGAAGGGTCTCCACGGTAGCCAGGCCCTCTGGGGGGAAGCCGAAGAGCTGGTGTACCTGCGTGTTGGCACCGATGATCGTCCCGGTGCGGTCGACGAGGATTTGCGGGTTGGGCGACTTCTCGAAGAGCTGACGGAACATCTGTTCGCTGCGTTCAGTCTGTTGTTCGGCTCGCTCGCCCCGTCGCATCTGCACGATCAAGGTGACGATCCACAGTACCAGCACCAGCAAGACCACCGACCCCGCCGCCAAGATCACCAGCAGGGTACGACGCGGGATGACCCACTCGTACCACATGGGCAGGTTCTGTTGGTAGAGGTGCTGGCGGGTGTCCTCATCGATCTGGGAGAGGGCCTTCTCCATGATTGATGCCAGCGGGGCGAGATTCTTCTGCACCGCCATGGAGAAGGTATTGAGGTAGGGGGTGGTACCCACCACCTTCAGGCTGTCGGTCATCCCGAGGGTGGTCAGGTAGTGGTTGAGCACCATGAGGTTGCCCGTCTGGGCGAAGGCCCTCCCGCTCTCCACCAAGCGCAGCCCCTCTTCGGTGGAGGAGACCTCCACCAATTGAATCTGCGGGTAGTCGCGCTTGATCCACTCTCCAATCGAGTACCCTTTGACGATGGCCAAGGGCCGACTTCCGATCGCCTCCAGCCCATCGATGTACCCAACCTGGCTCTTGGCCATCAACACGATCGGCATCGACAGGTACGGTTTGGTGAAGAGAAAGTGCGTCCGTCGCTCCTCGGTGGGGTTGAGCGCTACCGCCATGTCGATCGAACCGTCGATAAAGCGCTGGTACGCCTCAGTCCAGGGGGAGGCGGAGACGATCTGGAACGTGATGCCGGTCAATGCGGTAAGCTCATCGATGTACCCCTTGGAGACCCCCCTGGCCGTCCCGTTGGCTTCCACGTACTCAAGCGGCGCTTTGGCAGGGTCGTAGAGGACGGTAAAGGTGGAACGGCTTGCGAGGAAGGCCCGCTCCTGATCATCGAGCAGGGCCAAGAAATCTGCGTTCAATGCCGCCGAGAGGCGCGCAGCGAGGATGAGGAACAAGAGTGTAGCCGCTGCAGTTCGTTTCATAGCCCTCGCTTCTCCTCGACCGAGCCGTAGCGGCTCTCCTTGCCCGCCTCTTCGAGCAGTGCGTTGACCTCACGCTTGAGCTCGATGATCCGCTCCTCGCGATGGACCATGACCGCATACCAGCGCTGCAGCATCTCCAACTGCCGCTGGTTCTCCGCTTCGATGTGCTTTCGCTCGGTGATCTCCTGACCTTGGGCGATGAACGCCTGCAAGTCCCCACTCTCCTGGTCATAGACGGGAGCAGCGGTCCAGAGCACCGTCTTCACCCCCCCATCCCGTTGCTTGATGTTGAGCTCGAAGGCGTTGATCCGCTCTTTGGTGGCGATGGCCGCAAACGCAGCCTCATACTCCTCTGGGTTGATGAACGGCTTGAGGAGTTCGAGGTCCTTGCCCACCAAGTGGCCCACCTCCATGCCGAAGAGCGAGGCGAAGGCGGGGTTGGTCCGCACGATGGTGTAGGTCCCATCCCAGACAACGATCGGGGCATTGGCCCGGGTGATGAGGGCCGAGAGGTAGTCGCGCGCTTCGAGCAGTTCGTGTTCAAACCGCTTTTGCTCGGTGATGTTCTCGGTGTAGAGGACCATCCCACCGGTGGTTCCGT
>JALOBD010000059.1 GCA_023228445.1 Sphaerochaeta sp.
ATCGTTTCATTCGTTGCTCCTTGTCAGAGGATGACTCCATCCTTGAAAATGGATATCTCTGCATACCCATTGATCTCATTTTGCGCCCTCTTCTCGCCGCTTGCAATGGCTTTGATGAGCGCTATCAAATCATTGAGGACCACATCGCCCTCTTGGGAGAGGAGGCGGGCACCGTCAAAGTCGATCCAGTTGGCCTTCTTCTCGGCAAGCGGGGTGTTGCTTGATATCTTGATCGTCGGCACCGGTGCTCCGAGCGGGGTGCCCCGCCCGGTGGTGAAGAGGATGATGTGCGCACCGCTTGCGGTGAGGGCGGTGGTCGAGACGATGTCGTTGCCGGGTCCCGAGAGGAGGGTGAGCCCGCGTTCAGTCACCCGCTTCCCGTAGGCGATGACATCGGTGATGATCGCCTCCCCGCCCTTTTGGATGCAGCCGAGGCTCTTGTCCTCCAAGGTGGAGATGCCCCCCTCCTTGTTGCCTGGTGAGGGGTTCTCGTAGACGACCTGGTCGTGGGCGGTGAAGTAATGCTTGAAGTCGTTGATGAGCGCCACCGTCTCTTCAAAGACCTCTTCGCTTGCCGTGCGGTTCATCAAGAGCTGCTCGGCGCCGAACATCTCCGGTACCTCGGTGAGGATTGCACTGCCCCCCATGGCGGTCAGCGCATCGCAGAAGCGACCGACCAACGGGTTGGCGGTGATGCCGCTCATCCCGTCCGAGCCACCGCACTTGAAGCCGACGATGAGATTGTCCATGCCGACCTCCTCCCGCCGATCCTCCTTCATCGTCTCGTAGAGCGCTCTGATCATCTCTTTGGCCGCCTCCAGTTCATCGGTGACGTGCTGTGTGGTGAGGAACTTCACCCGCTTCTCGTCAACCGGACCGAGCAGCTTCCTGAACGACTCGGGGGTGTTGTTCTCACACCCCAAGGAGAGGACCAGGACCCCTCCGGCGTTGGGGTGGTGGACCAGGTCGGCGAGGATGGTGCGGGTGTTCTCGTGGTCGTCGCCCAGTTGCGAACAGCCCCAGGGGTGGGTCCACACGTGGATGCCGTCCCAGAAGGGGGCTGCGGGAAGGTGTTCGTCGGCCCACCGGGCGAGGAGCTGTCCGGTACGGTTCACGCACCCGACGGTGGGGACGATCCAGATTTCATTGCGGATGCCGATTGTGCCCTCTGAGCGCTTGTAGGCGCTGATGGTGGGAACCTTGTCCCTCCACACCGCTCTCAGCGCCGCTGCCTTCTCGGTATAGTGGCGTACCACCTCCTCATCCCTGCGGTAGATTCCCTCCTCCTCAAGGAGGGTGCGGATGTTGGTGTCGTGCACGTGCCGGCCAATGTCAATGTCAGCTGTGGCCGCTCCGATGGGAGCGCCGTATTTGATGATCGGCTCGCCGGCTTTGATCGCTTTGAGGCTGAACTTGTGCCCTTGGGCGATTGCCTCGGCGAGGGTGATGGTCCGCCCATCGATCGTCACCGGTATTCCCGCCTCAAGTGCGGCCACGGCAACGGCCACCGTGTCGGCCGGATGGACTTTCAGATAGGATACCTGCTTCATACCACCTCCTTGAGGGCAGCGGCCATGCCGACTGTCCAAATCTTTGTCAGATACTCTTCGACCATTGCCTCCAGCCCTTCGACCTTGGTGAGGTCCACGCCCCACCAGGTGGTGGTGGAGAGCACGGCGCCGGCGAGGCGCCTGGCCTTCTGCGTGGCCGTTCCGCCTTGTTGGTAGAGGCGCTGGAAGACCGCCAGGATATCGGCACTGTCCTGGATGAGGTAGGCCTGGCCACCCCTCGATCCCCTCAGTGCACTGCCGTCGAACTGAGTGCCCTCATAGAAGGCAATCAAAGCGGCAAGTGCGAAGACCAGGCGTTTGGGCAGGCTCTTTTTCTTCTCCACGTAGCCGAGCAGGGAGGGGAGGTTGCGGGTCTTGAACTTGGAGACGGAGTTGAGCGAGATGGAGAGCAGCTGGTGGGGGTTGTAGGGGTTGGCAAAACGCTCCAAGACATCGGCGGCATAGGAGGAGAGCTCCTCCTTCGAGCCGTCCATCGAGGTGATGATCTCGTCGAAGATACCGTTGTGCATGAAGGGGTAGAGCAGATCCTTGTCGGCGATGCACTCCTGGACGGTCTGGTGACCCGCCTGATAGGCGGCCAAGACGCTCATTGTGTGTGCTCCGTTGAGAATGCGTACCTTGCGGGTGCGGTAGAAACTCATGTCGTCGGTCCAGATGACGTTCAAGCCGGCTGAGGCGAAGGGCAGCTCATCCTCATAGGAGCGTCTCTGGTACTCGATGACCCAGAGGTGGAAGATCTCAGCGCTGACGAGGACCTTGTCCTCGTAGCCAAGCCGTTGGCCAAACGCCTCCGCCTCATCTTTGGGGTAGCCGGGGACGATGCGGTCCACCAGCGAGTTGAGAAAGTCGCACGCCTCCTCGACCCAACGCTTGAAGCCTTCCTCAAGGCCCCACTCATCGCTATGGCGCAGTACAATGGACTTGAGCATTTCGCCATTCTTGTCGATGAGCTCACAGGGGATGAAGACCAAGCCCTTTGATGCATCACCGCGGAAGTGGGTGTAGCGGTGGTGGAGCAGCGCGCATACCTTGGCGGGAAAGCTCCGCTGCACCGAATCGGCGTGGAAATCTTCGCTGACGTAGGCGATGCCCGCCTCGGTGGTGTTGGAGACGACAAAGCGGAGGAGCGGGCTCTCGATCACCTGAAGGTATGCGGCCCAGTCGTGTGCCGCATAGGGGTTGAGAACCCGGCTGAGGCTGGTGATGGTCCTCATCTCCTCCACGCTCTTGCCCCCCTGTACACCACGCAAGGCGGTGGTATAGAGGCCGTTCTGGGAGTTGATGAGCTCACCCATGCCTTGGGCGATGGGCTGGACTGCAACCACATTGCCGTTAAAGTCGCCCTGTTCGTTGAGAATGTCGACCATCCAGTCGACAAAGGCGCGCAGGAAGTTTCCCTCCCCGAACTGCAGGATACGCTCCGGTCGCTGCACTGGTGTGTACACGGTGTGTATGGGTTTCACGATGCTCTCTCCTTTTTCATGGTGGGTGATGGTAGTGGAAAATCGAACAAGGGCAAGGCCAACACGGCGGCCGTGCCCTCTTGGAAGATGATGGCCACAATAGCTGTAGCCCTGGCGTGTCCAAACAGTTCCGCCGAGATGCCATAGGTCATGGTTGCAAAGAGGCGCAGACTCAACGAGCGCCATCCCTCGATCCCTTTGGTGAGCAGGAGACCCACTGCGACTGCCAGCGGGATGGAAACTGGCATCAGACAGCCCTGCGAGGGGTTTGCGCGGGTGGGGCGCTGTTCAATGATGCGAAAATGAAACATCGTTTCAAAGAATACCCGCAGCATCTGTGGGCTGTCAAGCGTACCTTGCTATGGTATAGTCAACAATGATGGACAGCGGAGAACAGCAACGGCGAATCGGCCTGCTCGCAGCCTCGATGCACACCGGATCCTCACTCAGCCTCTGGCAGGAGGTGGCCAAACAGGCCTCGCAGAGCGATTGTTCGCTCTTCGTCTTTGTCGGCGGCCGGCTCGAGTGTCCGGAGGGGCAGGAGTACCTGCGCAACGCCATCTACCCCTTGGCCAACCGACAGAACATCGATGCAGTGATCAGTTGGGCCAGTGCACTGGGCGGCTACGTCTCAGCCGATGAGGTGCTCTCCTTCCTCTCCACCCTCGATGTGATGCCCATGGTCACCATCGGGATGAAGAAGAGCGGCTATCCATCGGTCTCCTTCGACGCTTATGCCGGCATCCAGTCGCTGATCCTCCACTGCATCAGGGTACACAGTGCCAAACGCATCGCCTTCATCCGAGGTCCGGTGAGCCACTTCTCCGCCCAAGATCGCTGGCACGCCTACTGCGATGCCCTCGAGCAAGGGGGGATTGCACAAGACAGCCGCTTGATCAGCGACCCGATGGCCTGGACCGAGGGGGCGAAGGCGGTCGACCAGCTGGTCGTCGAACGCTCCCTTGTCCCGGGTGTCGACTTCGATACCCTCGTCTGCTCAAGCGACATGATGATGTTCGACGCCTCCAAACGCCTTGAGGCGCTGGGTTACACCATCGCCGAGGATCTGAGGATCGTCGGGTACAACGACAGCAGGGAGAGCCGGCTGCTGCGCCTGCCGGCCACCACCAGCCGCATGCCGGTAAAGGAGCTCGCCCAGGTCTCCTTCTCGCTCTTGGTGGCCCTCATGGACGGTACGGGGCCGACGAACCTCGATGTCATGCTCCCCTCGCAACCGATCATTCGCCGCTCTTGCGGCTGTCGATACTCACTGGGGAGTGTGGACCAGGCCCGCAAGGCAATCGGTGAGATGGATCGCTACATCAGCTGGCTCATCCAGGCCCTCGGCCTCGATGAGTGGGAAGCAGAGGCGCTGCGTACGATTCTCACCTCCGCCTCTGTGGATGAACAGCGCTCCCTCTCGGTCATCGAAGAGCTCGCCTACCGCTACCTCGACCGTGATGGCGATAGCGACCTGCTCAGCGAGGCGCTCTTCTTCTACTGTGAGTTTTTCGCCACCCCCTCCTTCAGGGAGGCATCGGCCCATGCAATCGGCGAGATCTTCCTTCGCCAACGCGACTTGGTCGCCCACGAGCACGCCTATGAGCTCTCCACCCAAGCACAGCACCTCGATGACCTGAAGGGTGAGCTGCTCAGCCTCCGCTCCATCGATGCAATCCCCGCCCTCTTGCAGCGGCATCTGGTAGCGCTGGGCATCGAGCAAGGCTACCTGGTCCTCACTGACAGTGAGAGCTCGACCTTCATCGGTGGATACGATGGGCCTGAGCGCTTTGGCGAACAGGTTGCGTTTGCCAAGGCACTCTTGTTGCCCCAGGAGTTGGGCCAGGCGCTCCGCCGCTCGGTGTATGTGGTGGAGCCGCTCTTTATGGAGAATCAACCACTCGGCTACCTGGTGTTGGGTACCACAAGCTACAGCGGCTCGCTGATGGAGGAGATCCGCAGCGCTGTCAGCAGCGCCATCAAGGGGGCGCTCTTGCTCGATGCGGCAAACCGGGCCGCCGAGGAGGCGGAGCGGGCCCAGGTCAAGCGGGCAGAGTTCTTCGCCAACATCGGCGAAGGGCTCAAACGCCCGCTTGAACGCATCCATGCGCTGCTTGACGAGCAGGAGCTTGCCAAGGAGCAGGTACACCGTGAGCTGGCTACCGCCTCCCACCTGCTGGAGCTGAGCCTCTCCTTCACCGGGGAGTTGGAGTTCGAGAAGGTGGTCTGTGATCTCTCCTCCCTGGTCGGCACCCCCACCCTTCCCGTCGTGATGGCCGACCCCAAGCGAATCGCCCAGGTCTTTGAGATCGTCACCTCGTACATCAAGGAGAATGGGGAGGGTGTCCAGATTTCTGCCCATGCCGCCGCCTCGGGACTGGAGATCTCCTGTGCCAGTACCCGTGGCAGCTGGAGGGCTGAGCTTGGTGCCCAAGACCCAGGGCTGCTCTTGGCCCAACGAATCATCATTCAAAGTGGCGGCACCGCTCGGTTTGTCGACAACCAAGTGTGCTTCACGCTGCCGTGGCCGACACTCTTGGGGGAGGGGACCGGAGAGGCGGCAGCGCCGATCTTCTATCTGGGCGACACCTCTGAGGTAGCCGTCCCGGCCAAGTTCGCATCCTTTGATGGAGTAGCGCTGGTCCATCCGCTTGCCATGACCGACGTGCAGCTGGAGAAGCTCAGCGAGGCGGTCCTCGCCTGGGATGGGGAGCGCGACTCAGCCGAGCTGACGCTGCTCTTGCATCGGATGAGCCGACACTCACAGCTTGCCCACACCCCGATGATCTGCATCGGATGCCCTGTGGGCGACCAATCGCTCTTCTATGCGCTGACGACGGCAAAGCGTACGGTCGGGGAAGACCAGCTTCTGGTCATGGTCGGCGATGTGGAGGCTACCATCGCCGAGCAGCTGGGGATGGGGGAAGAGTCCATCCGGGCCACCGGCGAGGAGGCACTCGCCCTCGTGGCTCAAAAACCGGTGAGCCTGGTCATCAGCGCCGAAGCCGACCCCTCCCTCATCCAGGAGATACGGAAGGTCAGCCGGGTCCCGATCGTCATCATCAAGAGGAGGTGGACCCGTGATGAGGTGGAGGAGGTGGGCACCGTTGCCAACCTCATCATCGCACACCCCCATATGGGGCAGAGCCGCCCCTTCCTGGTCCGCCTGGCACGTCTGGCAGCGGGGCAGGGGGCGTTGCCTCCGCTGACCGGGATCCTGGCAAAGCGCACAGTGGCCTACTTCGACGCCAATGCCGCCAAGCACATCTCCCGCTGGCAGGTCGCCGAGGCGGCGCATGTCAGTGAGGACTACCTGTCGAGGATCTTTCACAAGGAGATGGGGCTTTCGCCGTGGGAGTACCTCTCCCGCCACCGCATCGCACTGGCTGTCGAGTTGTTGTTGCAGGGCTCGCTCTCCATCAACGAGGTGGCAAGCCGGGTAGGGTTCAGTGACCAAGCGTATTTTTGTCGGGTGTTTCGCAAGATCAAGGGCGTCTCGCCCTCCCAGATCCGCGCAGCCCGCTAAGATGTCGGAAAAGTACAAGAGTCTCTCGGCATAGTCTGCCCGCCACTCTCTATGCTGAGAGTGGCAAGGAGTTCGAACATGGAGAGACGTGCGCACTCATCCGTCTTGGTCAGGGAGATCAAGCGACACCGCTCGGTATACCTGTTGCTCATCATACCCCTCACGTATTACATCATCTTCAAGTACGTGCCGATCTTCAACGGCCAGATCGCCTTCAAGGAGTATATGGCCCTCGACGGGGTGCTGGGCAGCAAGTGGATCGGCCTGGAGCACTTTCGCACCTTCATCCACTCCTATTACTTTACCGAGCTGCTGCGCAATACGCTGATGTACAGCTTCGGCAAGCTGATCTTCAGCCTCCCGATCGCCATCCTCTTGGCCATCGCCATCTATGAGAGCAACCGTGCTGCCCTTCGCAAGGTGGTGCAGACGCTGGCCTACCTGCCGCACTTCCTCTCCTGGGTCATCATGTATGGAATCCTTTTGGCCCTCCTGGCTCCTGGTGACGGCATCGTCAACGACATGATCAAGGGCTTGGGCGGCAAGGGCATCGACTTTCTGACCAATACCAGGGCGTTTCCGTGGATTGTCATCTTCAGCGACGCGTGGAAGGAGATGGGCTGGAGTGCCATCATCTTCATCGCCGCGCTGATGGGCATCGACCCATCGCTCTTCGAGGCGGCCCTCGTAGAGGGGGCCAACTCGTGGCAACGGGTTCGCTACATCACCCTGCCATCGATCCGGCCGGTGATCATCATCGTCGTGCTGCTACGTCTGGGCACGATCCTCGATGCCGGATTCAACCAGATCTTCATGCTCTACTCCACGCCGGTGCTCTCGGTGGGCGACATCATCGATACCTGGGTATACCGGCAGGGGTTGCTCGAGTTCCAGTTCGGTCTTGCCACCGCAGTAGGGCTCTTCAAGGGGGTCATCGGCATGGCCTTGATCCTCACCTCGAACCGCTTGGTCAAGCGCTTCGGCGGCGCTGTGTTGTTTTAGGGGGACGGTGATGAAGAAAGCAGTACACCAACGAACCGTCTCAGTGGCCATCAAACCGACAGCCGCCGACCATAGTTTCAACCTCTTCGTCGATATCTTTCTCCTCCTGCTCCTCATCATCATCGCCATCCCCCTGTGGAGCACCATCACCCTCTCCTTCCGCCCGTACGACTACATCGGCAACAACCTGCAGGGGATGTTCCTCGCTCCCTGGAAGTGGTCACCGGCCGCCTACCGCGCCCTGTTGGGGAATGCGGGGTTCCTGTTGGCTTTCAAGAACAGTTTCAAGATCCTGATCGGCGGAGTGGCCACTGCATTGGTGTTGACCATCCCGCTGGCGTACGTGCTCTCCATCCCCACGCTTCCCGGCAGGCGGGTACTGGGCATTCTGGTCATTCTTCCCTACGTCTTCAACGTCGGCATGATTCCCTCCTACCTCCTGGTCACCAACATCGGTCTCATCGACAAGCTTCCCGCCGTCTACCTGCCCGGGGCGATCTCCACCTACAACTGCCTCATCATGCGCTCCTTCTTTGAGGGCATCCCCAATGAGTTGAAGGAGTCGGCGCGCATCGACGGGGCGACGGAGATCCAGGTCCTGGGGCAGATCATCCTGCCGCTCTCCAAGGCGATCATCATGACCATCGGCCTCTTCTATGGCGTGTCGTTCTGGAACGACTTCTTCCATGCGATGCTCTACCTCAACAGCAACAGCCTGCAGCCGCTGCCGATCCTGCTGCGCAACATCCTGATGGCCAGCGGGATGAACGAGTACGTGGAGGTCAGCGCCTTCGGCGATGCCCCGATCGCCGCCATCAAGGCAGCGTCGGTCTTCATGAGTGCAATCCCGATGGTCATCGCCTACCCGTTCATCCAGAAGTACTTCACCAAGGGAACCCTGCTGGGAAGCGTCAAGGGCTAGGCCCGCTTCCCGGCTTGAGATAATTACTGTTTTTTACAAGGAGGATCACTATGAAAAAACAGCATGTATTGTGTATCGCCCTTGTCGCACTGCTCACCCTTGTCTCGCTTCCTGTCTTCAGTCAGGGCGTTAAGGAACCAGCGGCGGCAGGACCTGTGACCATCGAACTGTGGTACGGCGCGGCCATCACCGAGGCAGGACCGCCTCCCTCTGACTGGGTCGGCTTCAAGATCATCAAGGAGAAGCTCAACATCGACCTCAAGCTCACCGCCCTCCCGTCCAGCGAGAACGACCAGGATGTGAAGGTGCAGGCTGCGGCAGCGGCAAACAACCTGCCCGACCTCTTCATGGTCCGCCGTGATGTGCTCGGCCGGTTGGTTGGCCAAGGCCTGGTGGCCACCGTCGATGACCTCTACGCCAAGATGCCGATCCGCACCGCGACCCACTACGACAGTGTCAGCCGGGGCCATGCCCGCTTCAACGGCAAAACCTACGGCCTCGCCGACCCGGGATCGATCAACAAGAACGAGGGGCTCTTGATCCGCAAGGATTGGTTGGACAATCTGGGCCTCGCGGTGCCCAAGACCACTGAGGATCTGATGAAGGTCATGCGTGCCTTTACGTTCAACGACCCTGATCGCAACGGCAAGCACGATACCTACGGCTATGGTGCCTTCCAGGAGATCAACAACTACGAGGCGTGGCCCGGACGCCGTCTTGAGCCGATCTTCGGCGCCTTTGGTGTTGATGGAACGTGGAGCCTCAGTGCTGCAGACCCCGGCCTCATGGTCCTCAAGCCCGCCTTCTACGATGCGATGACCTACCTCAAGCGGATGGTCGACGAAGGCGTGATGGATCCCAACTGGCTCGCCTACAAGAAGGACGACTTCCGTGCAGCTTGGAAGCAGGGGCGCTTCGGTGTCATGCGTGAGCAGAACGCTGCGTACGCCGCCGAGTCCAACTACGCACCCTTTGACAAGAACTTCCCCGACGGCGAGTGGATCATCGTCGATGCGCCCGTCGGTCCACAGGGCCTTGCGTCGATCGGTCCTTACACCGCCAGCTTCCGCATTTACGCCATCAGTGCAAAGGCGGAGCAGGCCGGCAAGAAGGACAAGATTGCCGAGCTCTTGGAGTGGATGGCCAGTGACGAGGGGTACTACCTGCTCGGCTGGGGCGTTGAGGGAGTCAACTACACGCTGGACAAGGACGGGATTCCTGTCGCCGATGGCATTGCCAACCGCGACATGGCTTTCACCGGCTCGGTCGGTCAGACGGTGACCCAGCTGCGCAACATGGTCTTCTACAACGGTGATATCGAGCTCTACGCCCGCTATCCCAAGTACATCACCGCTACGAGCCGGAAGGAGATGAGTGCCCTCGATGTACTGCGTGAAATGCAGACCAAAGAGTGGACCGCCGCCATCGGCAGCGACACACTCCCGATTCCCAACGCCGACCTCAAGCGCTTCTATGAGCAGGGGCTCAGTGAGTTCATCACCGGAAAGCGGGTGTTGAACAAGGCCAATTGGGAGAAGTGGCTCGACGAGTTCAAGAAGCTCGGCGGCCAGAGCTGGAACGACAGTGGCATTGCATTTGCCAAGGAGAACAACCTCCTCATCTAAGTGATGCCAGTGAATCGATCGGCCACCCCCTCTGTGGAGGTGGCCGAATCATTTGACAGCAAAAGGAATAGACATGGATACGAGAGATGGCAGGCGCTCCTTGGAGATGGTAGAGAGTGTCATGGCGCGGTACAAGAGCTCACAGATGCGGTGGCACTATGAGCATGGGCTGATGGTCCACAGCGCCCTCGAGGTGGCGAACGTCTACGGCAAAGAGGAGTTTGTCGCCTGGGCGTACTCGATGTACGACCCATTCATCGCCGCTGATGGATCGATCGCCACCTACCGCCTCGGTGAGTACAACCTCGACCAGATCAACGCTGGGCGGGTATTGTTCGCCCTCTATGACCACAGCCGCGAAGAGCGGTTCATGCTGGCGGCAAACCTCTTGAAGAACCAGCTCAACACCCAGCCGAGGACCTTCAACGGGATCTTCTGGCACAAGGAGATCTACCCATGGCAGGTGTGGCTCGACGGAGTGTACATGCAGGGACCCTTCAACGCCCACTTCTGCAAGGCCAGTGGTGATGTGCCGGGATTCGATGACGTGGTGCACCAGGTGGTCGAAACCTACCATACCCTCAAAGATGAGCGGACCGGCTTGCTCTACCACGCCTGGGATGAGTCGCGCGGGATGCGCTGGAGCGATGAGGAGACCGGCCTGTCGCCGCACTTTTGGGGGAGGGCCATCGGCTGGTACGCCATGGCGTGCCTCGATGTCCTTGACTTCTTGCCGGCCAAGCATCCGGGGGTGTCGCAGATCAATGCGATCGTCGCCTCACTCTTGGCAAGCCTGCTTCCCTTCCAGCATGTGGGGGGTATGTGGTATCAGGTGGTCGACCAAGGAGAGCGGGAGGGCAACTACCTGGAGAGCTCGGCCACGGCGATGTTCGCCTACGCGATGCTGAAAGCCGTGCGCCTGGGTATCGTCACCGACGACCGGTTCGTCGCCAGCGCGGTCAAGGCCCTTGCCGGCCTTGAGAAGACCGTCGTGCGTACCGACGGGGAGGGGCATCTGCACCTGGGCGGAATCTGCAGTGTCGCCGGGTTGGGGGGCAACCCCTACCGTGATGGCAGCTTCCCCTATTACGTCAAGGAACCGGTGGTCGAGGATGATTTCAAGGGCGTCGGCCCCTTCGTCCTTGCCTTGCTTGAGGACGAACGAAGAAGGCTCTGAGCCATATTTTTCTCTCTTTTGTGTGGGTATTGTGTGTCCACTCCCTGTTTTCTTTGTTTGACAAGGCAATGGGGGGGCTGTAGAATACAAGAGCGCAGATTCTGTACTTGGAACCACAAATAAAAAGGAGAGATATGGAATGAAGAAACTGATTGTTGCGCTTTGTATCCTTACAGTGCTCACCTCGGCACTCTTTGCCGCCGGTACTGCCGAAGGAGCGGCAAAGAAGAGTAACCTTCGCGTCGGTATGGTCACCGATGCCGGAACAATTGATGACAAGTCCTTCAACCAGGGAACCTGGGAGGGAATCCTTCGGGCAAGCAGGGACTTCGCCTTGGATGTGAAGTATCTCAAGCCCGCCGGGACCACCGAGGCGGACTACCTCAAGGAGATCGGCAACCTCGTCGATGCCGGCTATAACATGGTCATCTGCCCAGGCTTCAAGTTCGAGACTGCCCTCTTTGAAGCACAGGACAAGTACCCCAACGTCAAGTTCGTCATCCTCGATGGAGAGCCTCACAGCGCCGACTACTCGGTTTTCCGCATCGAGGATAATGTGGTGGGTGTGTACTGGGCTGAGCATGAGAGTGGCTTCCTCGCCGGCCTTGCTGCCGCCTTGCAGATCAAGAACGGCAACTTTGGCTTCATCGGCGGCATGGAAATTCCTGCGGTTCAGAAGTTCAACTGGGGCTTCCAGCAGGGCGTCAAGTATGCGAACGCCAACTATGGCTCCAACGTTGTCATGAGGCAGGAGAACAACCTCTACCAGGGCACCTTCGATGACATCGGAGCAGGCCAGCAGATCGCCGCCTCGATGTACGACCGGGGTGTGGACGTCATCTTCGCTGCAGCCGGTGGCGTAGGAGTCGGTGTCATCAACGAGGCGAAGAACCGTGGAGCAGCCGGTAAGAAGGTATGGGTCATCGGTGTCGACGTCGACCAGTACAACGAAGGCGTCTTGCCGAACGGCAGCTCGATCATCCTCACCAGTGCGATGAAATACCTCGACCGTGCCTCCTACGACATGATCGAGAACGAGCTCAACGCACGCTTCCCAGGCGGTACAATCCTCCACCTCGATGCCCGCAACGATGGCGTGGGTATCCCGGTTGAGAACCCCAACCTCGACAAGAGCGTCACCGATGTGGTGGCACACGCGTATGCTCAGATGAAGAGCGGGGCGATCAAGGTCGCGGACACAGGTGATGGGCTGTTCAAGTAACAGATTGTAACAACCTTTGTGAGGGGCCACCTCCCAGTGCGGTGGCCCTTCTGTAAATCATGATCCCCAAGGAGTCCGTTGATGAACCACGTGATCGAGATGCTGAACATCCGCAAGGAGTTTCCCGGGATT
>JALOBD010000060.1 GCA_023228445.1 Sphaerochaeta sp.
ACCGGCCTCTACCCGCTCATAGGAACAAGTCTGCGCCTCTTCTCTGGTGATCGATAGTCTTCACCTCGATACCGCGCGTGATGAGAAACTTGCGCAGCGTCAACAGGTCGTACAGGTGACCGTGGCAGAGCTTGGCGAAAATCTTGCCACACATGATGGCGTCATCGAGTGCGTGGTGGGCCCGGTACTCCAGCTCGAGTGAGTCGACGATGTAGCTGAGCTTGTGGCTGAGCAACTTCGGCCAAACCTTGCGTGATATGACGAGGGTGCAGAGGTAGGAGAGTCCATCACACTGCAGGTCGTACGCCTCCAAAGCCGCCTTGAGCACTCCCATGTCGAAGGCGGCGTTGTGTGCTACCACGATATCGCGTTCGATGAAGCGTACCAGATCACCCCAAATGGTATCAAATTCGCCGGCAGCGAGGCACTGGGCACTATCAAGCTGGTGCACCGCACTCATCGAAGGGTCGAAGTACGGCTGTTTGGGGCGGATGAGGGTGTAGTAGGTGTCCAAGAGCGTCCCCTCCTCATCGAAGCGGGCAAGGGCGACCGAACATGCCCCGCCGGGATACTCATTGGCAGTCTCAAAGTCCAAGGCCACATAGTTCATGCGTGTTTCCCCATCATGATGGAGAGGATCGTCTTGTCGATCTCCTCCATTCCCTCGCGGCTGATACGCTGCAGGAAGTCCATGCTCTCAGCGCTGGTACGCCCGACGATGCCACTCTCACTTGAGGGGGCCAGCCCCTTCATGGCAAGTTTGGCGGCAAGGGCCGCCGCTTCGGCACAGCTGTGAATCTTCAGCGCGCACGTCCCCTTTGCCCCGTCGCAGATGATACCGGTGAGATTACCCACCATCGTATTGAACGCTTGGTCCATCTGCACAAGACCGCCGCCGAGGAGGTGCACATAGCCACACGCCGTGCCGATGGCCGCGGTGAAGGCTCCACAGAGGGCGCTGAGGCGATTCTTGCGAGCGGTGAGCGAGAGGCCGACGAGTTGGGCGACGAGCATCGCCTTGGCAAGGGAGTCATCGTCAGTGCCCAGATACGAGCCCACCACAGCAAGCGGCACGGTGAGCATGATCCCCTGGTTACCACTGCCGCTGTTGATGACCACGCCAAGCGGGCAGCCGGCCATCCGTGCATCGCTGGCCGATGCGGCCATCGCACTGGCGTGGGCGAACGCTTCCTGGAGGGTGGTGATCTCCCCAACTCCTTCGGTGGCCACCCGTCCCACCGAGAGTCCCCAAGGGTGCTCCATCCCGTGGCGGGCGATGGCCATGTTGGTCTCCTTCGCCCACCTGACCAGGGCGAGGGCTTCGGCGGGGGCGTTGTCCACCCAGGCGAGGATCTCGCTGAGGGTGCTGGACCCAAGAAATTGCTCATCATCGGCTTCGAGGGTTGCTCCGCACGCATCGACGGGTAGGTCGAGCAGGACGGTCCCGCCCTGTGCAAGGTGGCTGAAACGGTCGTGCTCTCCGCTGATGACCGCCGTTGCCGACGAACTACCGCCCACCGCCCGCACCTTGATGTACAGTGGGGGGATATCAGAGGCAAGGGTCAACGACACGGGCATCATCGAAGCACAGTGTACCTGCTCATCAGAGAGGGTGCTGAGGATGGAGAGACCGGCCTCTACCTCCCCGCCACACGCCCCCAAGGCTACCGCTGCCTGGATACCCTTGAGTGAGCAGTTGGGCAACCCAACCCCCATGGCGTTCTTTACCATGTCGCGGCTGGTGGTCACCTCCAAAAGAACCGGCCTTTGTCCCAACAGCTCAGCTGCTTTGGCTCCGGCAAGGGCGCTGGCTGCCGGTTCGGTGCAGCCCATCGCCTCACGCATCTCCTTCTTCAGGAGCAACAGGTAGTGGTCCATGCCCAACTATACTCCTCCCACCGCTCTGTTCCTAGTCTCAACGAGGGACATCGGCAGCAAAAACCAAGCCCTCGACGGTGAGGGTATACGAGGCGGCTGATGCGGCTACCACATAGCATGAACCCTGTTTCAACATCGTCTTCCCATCAGCAGCGGTGAAGACGGCACTGCCCTCGGCCACGAGCAAGAGTTCGATGGAACGGCGGTCTGAGATCTCATAGGTGCCGCTGTGAAGGACCATCAGATGGAAGTCCTCGGTGGGGGTGAGGATATGAAGCCGTCCGGAGCTGCCCACCACTGTGGGAGCTGCCTCGATCTGCTGTTCGTCGGTCTCCAGAACCTTCAAGAGTTCCCTCACATCGACCTTCTTGGTGGTAAGCCCTCCGCGTAACACGTTGTCCGAAGCACTCATCAACTCGATGACATTTCCTTTGACATAGGCGTGCAGTGTCCGTGGCTCCAGGTAGAGCGCCTCACCCTTCTTCAAGTGCAGGACATTGAGCAGGAATGGTGAAAGAAGGCCCGGATCTTTGGGGTACTCACCAAAGAGAGACAAAACGATATCGGCAGGAGAGAGAAAGACTCCATCAAGAGAGCGCTCCAGACGCGCATCGCTCTTCACTGACGAGAGGTACTCGTCCAAGAGAGCGCCAAGCTCCTCTTGAGCGAGGCCATACACCACTTTGAACAGCTGACGTAGCAGAGCACTGGGTTTTTCCTCTTCATCGAGGAACAAGAAGTGTTCGTTGTAGGCGCTTGGCATCAGTGACTTCAGATCGGTGCGAATCTCGTCCAGCGGGCGAAAGCCGCACATCACCGTGGTCGGGGTCAGTACATAGGCCATCTCAGGCTTGCCGTTGGGATCCTTGTAGTTCCATCGCTCCTTGGGAAGCCGTTCGCGGATCGTCTGCTCACTCGCCCACCCCGCCTGTGCCTGCTCCTTGGTAGGATGGACCTGGAGGGAGAGGGGCCTTTCAATGGCCAGTACCTTGAGCAGCAGTGGCAGGACCGGGCCATAAACGGCCAGGTGCTCCTCTCCAAACCAGTGCAGTGCATCCTTTGCAAGGAATGCTCCCAGTGGTTCGTTGGATCCCACTACCACACTCTCCCCATCGTGATGGGTGGTCCACCACGCCTCTGCTCGGCGTTTCCCGTCCTGTCCCAAGGCGAGAAAGTCAGCGATGAAAGAGGTGTTGCCCCACTCATACTCCTTGACGACTGCACTGATCTCAACGATATCCATGGCTGCCTCCACCGACAGTATAGAAAGAGCCATCACGGCAGGCAAGCAAAAAAGCCCGCCAACCGGCGGGCTAAGGAGGGTAATGGCACCGCTGTTACTTGTAATAGCGGGGCAAGAGGACCAATGCTGCAGCAAAGGCTGCGAGGGTGGCAACCCACGCGGCGATTGCGTTGAGGGTGATGCCGCCTACGATAAAGCCGATGAGGGCACAGATGGCCGCAGTCAGTGCGTAGGGCATCTGGGTGGCGACGTGCTCGAGGTGAGGACAGCCAGCCCCGGTGGAGGAAAGAATCGTCGTATCGGAGATCGGGGAGGCGTGGTCGCCAAAGACCGAGCCGCCGAGGACCGCACCGATGCTGATCAGCGTTGCATTGAGCAGCGCACCACCGTCGAATCCCTTGGCTTGGCCGAGGCTGACGGCGATCGGCATGACGATCGGAATCATGATCGCGAAGGTGCCCCACGAGGTTCCGGTGGAGAAGGAGATCAGGGATGAGAGGGCGAAGGCGATGATCGGAACCAGCGCGATGGGGAAGCCACCACCACTGACCGCCTCACTGAGGAACGCTGCCAGACCGAGGCCGCCATCGGCGGGGCTCTCGTTGATGACCGAACCGATGGTCCAGGCCATGGCCAGGATGATGAGGGCGGGGACCATCGACTTGATACCGTCGGTGATGGCTTCACTGGCATCGCGGATGGTGAAGAGCTTGCGCACCGTGTAGTAGATGTAGGTGAGCACCAGGGTGAAGATCACCGAATAGAAGAGAGCCATCGAGGCGTCGGTGTTGTTGAAGGCATCCCCAAGGCTCATCGAGGCGGCAGCTTCACCAAGCGTCCTGATCGATTCGCCGTCGATCTCCAAGAGGTACGTGGTGATGGGAAAGAGGATCACAGCGCTGACCACCAACACGATGAGGGGGAAGAGCATATCGAAGGGACGTGCTGTTTCGGCACCCTCTGCCATATCCAGCTCACCGGGAGCCGGACCATAGCTCTCATTGTAGAGCTTGCCGGTCTCCTTGGCATAGGCGATGGAACGGGCCATGGGGCCGTAGTCACGCCCGGTGATGATGAGGGCAAAGACCATGATGATAGTAAGCAGTGCATAGAGGTTGTACGGAACCGAGCGAAGGAAGAAGGAGAACTCACTGATGCCCAAGCTGCTGAACCCCTCGGAGCCCTTGACGATCGACATGACGGTGATGACCCAACTGGAGATCGGCACCAGGATGCAGACCGGGGCTGCGGTGGAGTCGAGGATGTAGGCAAGCTGGGCGCGGCTGACCTTGTTCTTGTCGGTGATGGGACGCATGATCGTCCCAACCGCGAGGCTGTTGAAGTAGTCATCGATGAAGATCAAGAGGCCGCAGAACCAGGTCATCAGAAGGCTTGCCTTGCGGGTGTGCAGCTTATCGGCCGCCCACTTGCCGAATGCATGGGCGCTTCCCGTCTTACTGAGCATGCCGACCAGACCGCCGAGCAGCGCACAGAAGAGGAAGATGCGGATGTTCCACCCATCGTTGAGTGAGCCGGCAACCAAGTCGGTCAGATTGACGATCGCCATCAGCGGATTGCCGCCGGCGACGATCAGAGTACCGGAGAGAATGCCCAAGAAGAGTGAGACCACTACGTCCTTGGTGATAAAGGCCAGGGTAATGGTCAGGACGGGGGGAATGAGCCCCCAGATTCCAAAGCTTGTCATGTCAACCTCGCAGGTCAGGGTGTATACCCTTTTTTATTTGTTAGTACCTGCGACTATACACGCTAATTGTAACAAAGTACAGCATTATTTCACAAAAATGGTATGAATATTCACAATCTGTTCTAGTTATAACAGAATTACCCCAAAATCTAGGCCCTCCATCACGGAGGGCCTATAATCGGGTGACGATCCAACACTACCGAGAGCCAATGGAGAATCGCAACGAGAGGGCATCAATCGGCTTGTCACCGATGCTTGAGCCGTACTCGCGCGTGTAGTAGGCGGCATCGATGTGGAAGACCAACAGGTCAAAGCCAACACCGATGGACTGATACCCCATGTTGATTCCGTAGCGGAAATCCAACAGACTCAACAGCCGTACGGAAGCTCCCAGACGGGTCTGCTCAAAGAAGGCGCGAGTAAGATCCTCACCCTCCTTGCCTCCCATCTTCAGGACATCCACCACATCGATGGCGATGGTCGGCTGTACGATATTACCCAAGAAGCGAGGTGCCCAGGTAAAGCCAAAGTCCAGTCCCCAGTCACTCTCTATGGTCCACTCTTCCAGCACGGCCGGATCGGTAGCAGCATACTGATCGTCGAGAGGAGTACCCAGTACTTCTATCGCCCAGTCATTCGCCGAAGCGTAGGTGCTCATGGAGTAGTTGCCATTGATGTTGCGAGCAACCGCGGACAACGAGAGGCCGAATGGGAAGTTGAAGTTGGCACCAACAGAGATTGGTAGTGCCCAACCGGCCATCAGCGGGGTCTTGCCCAAGAAGGTCTCGGCAAAATCAGCATCATCGTCAGCAACCATGTCTGTAATGGTCTTGGCACTTACAGCCTTCAAATACCCCTTATAGACCGCCTGAACACTCACACCAAGGTCGATATCCAATACCCGAGGCACTGCGTTGATGTTCATACCAAACCCTGCGGTAGCTGCGGCAGTAACTTGAGCGATGAGGTTTGTTCCTGTCAGATCGACACCGGGTTTGTAGGTCATCAATCGTTCTTGGACCTGAAGCGAGAGGCCAAACCCACCAAGGGTGAATGCGGTGGAGATATCGGTGGTCAGGAAATCGCCGTACCCCTTACCGATTACTCCTAAAAGCTTCTGGGCTCCACTAACCATTCCGGCATCATCGCCTTCATCAAACGCTTCAATCGCCCCACTCTCCAAAATCTTCTTCGGATTGAAGACAGTGACGGAGATTGCAGGAAGCGAGAGCTTAAAGCCGGATCCTGCAAGGTTTGCGGGGTTGAAGAGGAAACTATCATGGTATCCCTTCATACCAAGACCAGCACCTCCCATACCCTGCACTCTGACACTGGTACCCATGAAGGTTTCGGAGACTTGCTTGTATCCAATATCAGTTGCTTTGGTCAACGGAGGTGGGTCAGCTGCAACCACAGGAAGCAACACACCAAACAACAAAATTACAACTAAAAGTATTCGTGTATGTTTCATGGCATCAATCCCCCTCTCCTGCCAACTCGTCAAACCACTCATCAAAATCATCCTTCAAGAATGCATCGAGCGCTTCAGAGAGTTGTGTGATCCCCGCTACATCATTGATGAGCTTGGTGTTTGTAAATATTTGTTTGACGTATTTACCCGTAGTGTCCTTATTGTACAGGTATTTTCCGAAGTCTTCGGGGTCAATGTCACCCAAGTCCGGCTCACCCGGCTCGGTGTCCTCAGTTGCTGTGCCGGTGGCAATCCACGTGTTCGCATTGACCGAAGCGGTAATCATCTGCTTGGTGTTGTCGGCATTCCACGTATTGGCTTCGGTGACCGCTACAGCAATGAGGTACTTGATCGCAGTCGAGCCATCGAAGACCAATCCCCGATTTTCGAGATTACCCAGGTGCCCACCTTTACCAGCAAAGGACAGCGCATGCTCAAGAGCTCCTCGGTATGCCTGCTGGGTACTGATGAACTTGCGGTAGCCTCCAGACTCCCACCCGTACCCATCGTCAATCTTCTTCAGTCCGAACATCTTCACCAGTTCAGGACCGAGGTTGTTGATCGAGCCGATAAAATCAGAGATGTCAAAGTCATCGTCATCTCCATCACGACTTGCCCTGCTGGACTTATTCAGTTCACTCATCAAGTTAGCCAGGTCAAGTTGTCCAGAGAAGTCGATGCTCGCAGCCCCTGAAAGCTCTTCGGCTATCTGGGCGGTGAAGAGGGCATCATCGATGATGGTAAGGAGCTTGTTCTTATTCTCTTCGTCTTGAACGTTATCACCAAGGTGGCCACCATCACCCTTTATACTATCAAGCGTTCCAATGGTATTTGAGATCAGGTTGGTCATCAACTGGACAAGCAGGACATCACCTTCGGTAACATCATCATCGTCTACAGTCGGCAGGGCCAGCTTACCCAAGGCTTCCTTCAAGTCAGCATCAACAACATCATCTACCAGTGCTTCGATTGTCTTATTGAATACCTCAACGGTACCCTTGACCGCTTCTATGCGACCAGGATCACTCACCGGCTTCTTCAATTCCTCTTTGAGCTCAGCAGTCTGTTGAGGGGAATTCAAGGTATTGGCTAAATCATCCTTGAGCTTATCCTGATCTTCCTTGAGCTGGGGTTTCATGACTGTGGTGACACCTGCAGGAATATCGACTTCAATTCCGAAAGTATCAGTTTTGCCATCATCTCCAGCGTCAAAAACTTGTGCCCCATTCCCACTCCCCAAACCGGCAATGGTATCAGTAGCAGCCTTTACATCCGCTTTGTTGGGTTCTACCAATCCTCCGTCTACGTAGACGTTACCCCCCAAACCTCCTAGGAAGTTTGCAAAGCTCGAACGCATGTCTGCATCACAGGAGATCAGTGTCAGTGCCAAGATTGGAACCAACAGAACCAGTACAATGTGTTTTCTCATAGCGCCCTCCTCGCTGGGGGACTTATTGTGTATTCGTCCACTCCTTACTTATAAGGATACCACATACCACCGAAACAAGGGTGCCATGGTATGACATACCCTTGTATCAAGTAAAACGTCTATCTGCGTCAAGCGTTACACATTTGACATCTACTGTCTACTGTTACTCCCCGTCGCTATAAGCGAATGTTTGTTTCTTTCTACTTAAAGAAGAGGCTCTTGATGACCTTCAGATTCTCCTTTGCATTCGCCGCCTCACTCTCATAGAGCGTTGCTATCCGCTCTTTGTAGAATTCGGCAGTCTTGTAACGCACCAGTTTCATCGTTGAGTTCACCAGCCCGTCAGCCTCGCTGAACGGGTTTTCGATCAGAGCGAAGCGGGCAGGCAGCCACATCTTGGGAATCGAGTGGGCATGCACTTCATATGACGTCAGTTCTTCGGTGATGAGTGCAAGGGCATCCTCCGGTGTCTGGGCCCCCTTCTCCTTGATCAGGCGTTCGACCTGGTCCTCTTGGAGGGTGACCAATGCGGTGGTCAGCGTTTGGTGGTCGTTGTAGACCATCAGCTGGTTGATCAAACCCACGTGGTTGATCATCACCTCCTCCACCTCCTCGGGGGAGTACTTCTCACCATCCTTTCCGATGAGCAGGGCTTTGGCTCGGCCGGTGACCACCAAGAAGCCGTCCTCGTCGTAGTAGCCCAGGTCCCCGGTCCACAGCCACCCATCTCTCAGAGCCTCGGCGGTGGCCTCGGGGTTCTTGAAGTACCCCTTCATCACGTTTTCGCCCTTGATGACAATCTCACCGCGCTGGCCCACCTTTGCCTCAGTCTCCTCATCGACCATGATCTTGCAGATCTCGCTCGAGCAAACGATCCCACTGGTACCGAACTTGTGGCGCGCGGGGGTATTGCTGCTGATGATCGGCGCGGCCTCGGTCAGGCCATAGCCTTGGTAGACCGGAACCCCGATGGCGGCGAAGAAGTGCTGCTGGCGCGCCTCAAGGAGAGCACCCCCACCGACGCAGTAGAGCATCTTGGTGCCGAAGACCTCCCTGAGCTTGGGGAAGACGAGAAGGTTTGCAATGGTGTATGGCAGCCAGGTCTTGACCATCGTCCACTTCGACGGCTTTCTAAAGCCGTCTCCGTTGCGCTCGATGCCCGCCTTCAGCCCACGGCTGAAGATTCCCTCGATGAAAGCACCCTTCTGGGCGATGCCCTGGCTCATCTTCTTCATGAAGTTGCCCGTGATGGAGGGCACTGTCATCATGAAGGTCGGGTTGAGCTCGACAAGGTTCTTGGGGAAGTTGCGGATGATGGCGGCATTGGAGCCGCGTGAATCAACGAAGTGGAGGGTGATGCCCTGCAGTAGTGCCGTGTAGATTCCCACCGTATGGGCAAAGCTGTGGTCGACCGGCAGGACGATCAGGGTCTCGAAGGTCGCCTCGGGGATCTTGAAGAGGTCGATGGCATCGTGGACGTTGACCCAGTAGTTGACGTGGGTGAGCATGATGCCCTTGGGGTTGCCCGTCGTTCCGCTGGTGTAGCAGATGTTGATGACATCGTCCTCCTTGATCTGCTTCTCCAGACTCTTGACCAGCGTGGGCTTCTTCTTGAGGATCGCCTCGCCCTCCTCCAAGATCTTCTTCATCACCTCATAGTGCTCTCCCTCCTTCCACTGTGCCTCCTCCACCTGCTTTGCCAGGCGGGCATCCTCGTCATCGAGGTAGATGAAGAGGATCTCGCGCTTGAAGAGCGGCAGCGCCTTCAGCACGTTGGCGAGGGTGTTGGAGGAGACGGCGATGGCCACCGCTTCACTGTGGTTGACCCGAAATGCGATCTCCTCAGCGGTCAGCTTGATGGAGAGCGGCACACTGACCATCCGTGCCTTGACGATGCCATGCTCGCAGGTGACCCATGCACCCTTGCCTTCACTGAGGATGGCGATGGCTTGTTCGGCCTTGAAACCACGGTTGACCAAGAAAGCCGCCACATAGTCGGAGAGGCGATCGGTCTGGCTAAAGGAGGATGCAATCCACCCCTCTTCGCCCCTGGTGTTCGTGTAGGTGCGGTCGGCATACTTGGCTGCAGCATCGTGCAGCATCTGTACAATGGTTCGTTCCATGATGTAGCTCTCCATGTGTTTTATTTCAGTACGTTCAGGTACAGATATACCCCACCTGTCAGGAAAACACAAGGAAGCGAGGATAGAAGTTCGAGACGTTTGCCAGCCTACACCAGGCGCAAATCATCGCCCCCTTCGATGGCAAACTCATAGACGAGCCCATTGAAAATCTTCGAGCACCGGGCGACGACCGTCCCGTCGTCTAGACGGCAATACCCCCGGCACCACAGGCTTGCCGCCTGACCGGTTGTGCCAAGCAGCTGTTGCACCTCACTCGATACCACGATGGCACCAATGCGACCACCAGAGAAGTGACACTCTTGCTGCGTTGCCTGCCGCATTAATTCTATGAAGGGAGTCTCACCACTCTCCCCGAGATCGGCTACAAACGAGCCGTAGAGCGGGGAGACATAGTAATCGCTCAGCACCGTGGGCATCGAGCCGACGAAGTGAAGGCTCCGTACGTGCCACACCATCTGGATTCCCTGGTCACTGGGAAGGCCGAACTCCTCCTCGTCGATGTGGGTTGCGTCAAGGCGCCTTCGCTCCAAGATCTTATAGAGCCCGTTTGGCTCCTCCCTGAGCGCACTGGTGGGCACGATACCCAATAGCGACCGCTTGAACTGCACATACGAACCCCGTCCCCTCGTCCGCGTCAGGTACCCCTGGCCCACCAAGCCATCCAATGCTCGCCTGACTGTTACCCTGCTGACCTCGAAGTATTCGCAAAGCTCCATCTCCGTAGGTATCTTATACCCTTCGGGCCACTGGCCTGAGATGATCTTCAATTGCAACTGCGCAAAAACAGCCTTGAACTTCAGTGCCATGACAACTCCTTGAACATCTGACGAGAACAGGAGGAAATCTGTACTAAAAGTATAATACAGCTTCGCCAAACCTTCATTATCGAATATTGGCAGCCCATTTCAATGAATATGTACTATTAGATTAATTATCTTGCCTATTAGCTAGGTTAATAAAATACTAATATTTCAATCCTTGGCTGAGAGTGATACTTTCACTACCTATTCAAGGACAAATGAACCCTCCCGCTCACCAGTGAACCGGTACACATACGCTGACGAAAATTCGTCACTAGCTGTCCACCACTGACATATCTTCACGAATTGATGGGGAGCCATTTCTGCAAATTGAAGCGGAGCCTCTTTCTTTCCGCCATCAACAGCAGTATCATTTGACCAGCAATTCCAAGGAGGAATCTATGCCGTATACCGAACCGTACGATGCACTGGATGAGAAGACCAGGGATATCTCACGTGCCATCACCAGCCTCAAGGAGGAGATCGAGGCGATCAACTGGTACAACCAGCGGGTCCACACCTCCACCGACCCCGAACTCAAGGCCATCATGGCCCACAACCGCGACGAGGAGATCGAACACGCTGCGATGACCATCGAGTGGCTCAGGCGCAACATGGAGAAGTGGGACGAGGAGTTGAGGACCTACCTCTTCACCAGCGGTTCCATCACCGATCTGGAGGATGGGGAGGAGACGTCTTCACCGACGTCGGGCTCTTCACTGGGCATCGGGAACCTAAAGAAGTAAGGAGATCGTTATGGATATGTTCAAACGAGCACTTGCCCCCCTCTCTCAAGAAGCATGGGCCGAGATCGAAAGCCGAGCCAAGGAAGTCCTGCTCTCCCGCCTCAGTGCACGCAAAGTCGTCAATGTGCAGGGACCCAAGGGAATCGACTATACGGTGATCAGCGAAGGGCGCCTGAACCTCGTCGATGATGGGGAGGTGAAGGCTGGTGTCTACACCACCAAGGCGTTGACCGAGGCGCGCATCCGCTTCACCCTCAACAAGTGGGAGCTGGACAACCTCGCCCGTGGGGCGAAGGACATCGATTTCGATGCGATGGACAGCGCGCTGGAGAAGCTTGCCCTCTTTGAGGAGAACGCCATCTACAACGGCTATGCAAAGGGCACCATCAAGGGGCTGAAGGAGTCGAGTGCCCACAAAGCGCTGAGCTTCGGCAGCGACGCCAACGCGATCCTCGCATCGGTGGCCCAAGGCATGCTCCTGCTCAAGGGTGCCTACATCCACGGCCCCTACTCGCTGATCGTCGGCAAGGATGCCTGGGTGAAGCTCAACAGCGAGACTCATCCCATGAGCCTCTTCGATCGCGTCGAGAAGATGATCGGGTCTGATATCGTCCTCTCCTCGTGCCTCGATGGGGCGATCCTCGTCCCCTACAACGATGAGAACCTCGAGCTCACCCTCGGGATGGACTATAGCCTCGGCTATGAGAGCCACGACTCCAAGGAGGTCACCCTCTTTGCCACCGAGTCCTTCACCTTCCGGGTGATGGAAGAGAAGGCAATCGTCGTCTACAGGTAATCATCAAACATCACGCTCCCATCCGGGGTCCCCAAGCGGCCCCGGATGTTCTGCGCCGCTTCGGTGTCGGTCGTGTGAGCGTTGTTCGCAATCTAAAAAAAGCCCCCAAGACACGCTCGGGGGCAGAGCGCTAGAGGGGAATCGAACCCCCGTCTCATGCTTGGGAAGCACGAGCACTAACCATTGTGCTACTAGCGCAATACAATGGCATCCTAGCAAAATTGACCATGGATGTAAAGCGAACGCGT
>JALOBD010000061.1 GCA_023228445.1 Sphaerochaeta sp.
TGGTAAGAAATGTTTCTGGATAGACCAATATTATAGATATGAACTAAAAAGCCGCCCTGACGGCGGCCTCTGGTGTTTAGTATCCTTTCGAGCTATGCAGTTTCCGATTCTTCTTCATCTGCTTGCGTGCAAGGGCTTTTTTCTTCCTGTTGAGGATGGTGGAGGGCTTTTCAAAGTACTCCCGCTTCTTCCATTCGCGGATGATCCCCTCTTTTTCTACCATGCGCTTGAAGCGCTTGATCGACTTCTCAAGTGGTTCATTGTCGTCGACTCTCACAAATGCCATTAAATTCATCACCCCCTCTCCCGATTACTGGGCTCGTGTGCTCTGCTAGAGTGCCTGAAAACAGGCATCTGTGTCAAGGACCATCACAGCCAGTGCATCCAATCCGCATGAACAGTGCAGGCTCTTTTGCGTGTTCGCCACCTAGTGCAAACAGAAACCCTGCAACGGTGGAGAACACCAATTCACTGCCGATGACAGTAATCGGGGCAGCAACAGCGCGGGCCTTGATGGAATTGCGCCAGTTCCAGGTTTATTACCATCATCAATTCGGACAATCCTTCAGCGGTGGGTATTCTGAAAACCCCCCAGATCGTGGCAGCCCTTTCATTGACACTGGTTCCGGTTTTTGCAACATTGGAGCCATGAAGCACCAAAGGCCCGTGCCACCGGAAACGGCAACCAGACTCTGTTGCATTCGTAGCAATCCAAACCGCCTTGCCACCATCGAGGGGCTCTTGGAACGCCCGCGGTGCCCAGGTAAGATCGCAGGCCGGTTGGGACTGGACAAGTCAGAGGCATCAACGCACCTCACCTGGGTCAATGGTGCCTCCGCCAAGCCCTGCCCCTTGAAGATGGTGCGCTGCGCCACCAATCCACACCGCATGCATGACACTGAGGAAGCGAGAACACGATGAGCACCACAGCCAAGAAGAGAATCATGTTTGTGTGCATACACAATTCAGCACGGAGCCAAATGTGCGAAGCGTTCGTGCGCACCTTTGCAGGTGATCGATTTGAGGTAGAGAGCAGTGGCATCGAGGCGGGGCACCTCAACCCGTTGGTCGTGAAGGCCATGGAAGAGATTGGCATCTCCATGGAGGGCCACTATGCCAAACCGGCCCAAGGGTATGTCGACAGGGCCGAAGCGTTCGATTATGTGGTGACCGTCTGTGACGAGGCCAATGCCGAGCGGTGCCCCATCTTTCCAACAACCGGGCACCCAATCCATTGGCCGTTTCCAGATCCCAGCGCTCTTTCCGGGACCCATGATGAGCAGCTTGCCTCAATCAGGCTCATCAGGGATGAGATCGAGCGCGCCATCAGGCAGTGGCTCACCACTCATTGATTGGCAATACGCGTAATGAATCCGATGTCTGTGGGAGGGTATGCACACCCCAACGGATTGGAGTATTGCCCGAACACTCCCGAAGGACCATCGAGTACAGGGGCAGAAGTCATCGCCCACTCATCTGGGCCGTGGCCCATCATCGCTTGCCTTGATATCGATGACCACCAATTGCAAGCTCTCCTGGTTGCGAAAGTAGTTACGCCCGAGGCGGAAGACGACATCCACCAGGCTGCCGGTATCGAAGTCCCGCCCTTGGCGTTCCCCACTCTCCCAGTAGAGGGCCGGCCAGCGGTATTCACCGTACGAGAGGGTGAGCTTGAGGTGGTTGGCCCCCCCACTTTTGTTGGAGAGCGTCTGGATCGCATCGATACGCGCCCCCTCGATGTGCATGACCAGAGGCGGGTTCTTCTCCCCGTAGGGCTCGAAGAACTCCACCACCTCAATCATCGCCGGGCTCATATACTTCGGGGGCAACGTACAGTCGATACAGACCTCAACCGTCGTCTCCTCAGGGCAGTCCATCTCATCGAGGCGATCATTGATCCGTTTCAACAGGGCGTTGAGATTCACTGCTTCGGCGGAGAAACCGCCTGCACAGGCGTGCCCACCGTAGTCGAGCAAGAGGTCTGAAAATGTGCTGAGAAAGTCCCTGGCATGGAAAGCATCGGGAGAGCGGAGCGAACCACTGACCCTCCCCTCCTCGCTGTGGGCGATGACCAGCGCAGGGGCACCATAGTGGCGCAGCAGCCGGTTGGCCATCACTCCGGTGATGCCCCGGCTGATCTCGCTGTCGTTGATGATGACCATCTTTGAGCCGGTCGCCTCAAAGCTCTGTTGGGCGAGCGGCAAGATCCGCTCCCACCCCTCCTGTCCCAGGCGCTGTCGCTCCTTGTTCATCGATAGCAACTCGGTTGTGAGGACCTCCGCTTGGCCAAGGTTTTCGCTGAGCAAGAGATCGAGGGCGACGGTGGGTCGTCCCATCCGTCCACTGGCGTTGATCGGTGGACTGATCTGCCAGGAGATATCACTGGATGAGAGGACTTTGCCCAAGAGGTTCTGGGCGGTGAAGAGCGGCAAGAGCGCAGTACGGTGCCCCTTGTTGAGCACCTTCAGGCCCCGCTGCACCATGATCCGATTCTCATCCTCCATCGGCATCAGATCGGCGATCGTACCGATGGCCACCAGATCGAGGATCTCCTCGTAGCCGCTGTCCAGTGCTGGATGGGCCTTGTACACGTAGGCGGTGAAGAGTGAGAAGAGCACAGCCAGCTCATCCTTGCCATGGGAGGAGTAGCGTGCCGCCCGGCTGAGTTTGGAGAGGGTGAAGAGCCCCTTGCCACGGACAACCGGCAAGACCTCCTCAAAGTTCGCCCTGAGGTCGGTGAGGTGGATATCCACCGCCTTGCCAAACGCATTCTTCAGTTGCGCCCGTTCGGTGGCTTCGTCGAGGACGAAGATCGGCAAGCCTGAGGCGAGGAAGGCAAAGGCCTTGGATTGGTCGATCTTGATGAGGCCGCTGTTGATCTCCTCGATGACTTGGTCGATGACCAGCAGGTTCTGTACCCGCATCGCCTGGATGATCGTCGTGTCATTGCCGGGTTGGGCGTGGGCGAGGATGAACTCCTCGCCGTAGAAGGGGGTCTGGGCAAAGCGCAACGCCCAGATGACCTTGGCCACCACCCCGACACCGGCAAGGTGTTCGAAGGGGTAGCCTGAACCGGAGAGCTTGGGGTTGATGATGGCCAGCGCCGCCGGCAGGCTCTCTCCTCCGATGTGGTGGTCGAGCACGATCACATCGATGCCAAGCTGTGTGGCCCAGGCAACCTCGTCGATGTTGCTGATGCCCGAGTCAACGGTGATGATCAGTGTCACGCCGTCACCGTGAGCCTCATCGACGCCCTCTCGAGTCAAGCCATAGGGCTCATCGCCCTCCGGCAGGCGGTGGCTGACCTCGATGCCCATCCTGCGCAGCTCCAAGAAGAGCAGGGCCGTGCTGGTGATGCCATCCACATCCCGGTCACCGTAGATCCTCACCCGCTCCCCCTCGCTTCGAGCGTCGAGGATCCGGTCCACCGTCGCCTCCATGTCATCAAAGAGGAAGGGGTTGTGCAGCCACGTCAGCTCCTTCTCGACAAGAAACTTCACCTGCTCGGCGCTGGTGATCTGTCGCCTTGCCATGATGGAGGCGGTGAGCACATCGATTCCATATTGTTCATTGAGGTGGCGCACCAGCGTGCTGGCCACGGGCTTTTTGTTCCAAATCATCTCTCTATATCAACCTTCATGTATGTTCACGTTACAACAGGCCCGAGGTGAGGGTGGTCAACTGGCTGGGGCAGAAGTACTGGGCATACCCCAGCATATACGCCTTGATCCGTGCCAACGCCCCCGGGTTCAAATCCACCGCCACCGCCTCCTCAAAGTCCATCGTCGCGGTGAGCATCAAATACCGCCGTGCACCAGGTGGCAGGAGGAGGGTACGCTCCAGGTGTGCACAGCCCTCACAGCACTGGCTGCCTGCCGACGAGGAGAAGTAGACGATCTCATTGCTCTCATACCGTCGGTCGCAGATCGGGCAGTGGTCCAGGTCCACCCTGATGCCCAGCACCTCGCTGAGGCGGTGGATGAATTGGATCAGGACCAAGGTCCGGCGCTCGCTGGCAAAGGTGAGCAGATCCAATGCCTTGGAGAGGAGGGTGTACACTTCTGCGCTCTCTCCGCCATGGACCTTGATGAGGAGTTCGCAGAAGAAGAGGCCGGTGTACGTCAGAGCCAAATCATCGCGAATCTCCTCGTGGCCGGCGATTTCCTTGAGGTCCTTGAGGGTGTAGTCACCTTTGACCGGGTTGTGGTAGAGAAAGAACTGTCCGTCGCAGAAGACCTCCGCCTTGACCACCTTGTGGGACTTCTGCGCCCCGTAGTTCACCACATCGATGATCCCCAGGTCAACGCTCAGCACCTTCAGAAGGCGGTTTGTCTGCCCCCATCGCCGGCTGTGCAGCACGATACCCAGCGTCGTGATGTTGCGCTCCATTGGACCTCCAAAAACAGGGTAGAGTGAACAAGCATAAAAATCAACAGGTTTAAAGAGTGCACCTGCTGTGGTATGCTTGGCCAATGAAACGCGTTGCCCTCACCGCTGCCCTGCTCACGCTCTGCCTCACCCTCTTTGCAGGGACATCCCATCCAGTCAAGCCGGATACCCTGGCAGATCTTGGAACCATCGATCTGCGGCCCACACTGGCCCCCAACCAGCGCCAATGGGCCGAGGGTATCACCATCACGCTCTTGACCATCGGAAGCGGGGATCCACTCTACGCCTGGTTTGGTCACAGTGCCCTGATCGTCGGCCAACCCAACGGCGCTTCGACCATGTATGACTGGGGGATCTTTGACTCCGAGCAGGAGCACTTCTACCTCAACTTTGCCCGTGGACGGATGTACTACTACGTATGGGCAAGCGATGGCGCTTGGAGGATTGACGAGGCCCTTCAGGAGGGACGCGATGTACGCTTGGCCGAGCTCGACCTCTCCGCTGAAGCCAAATGGGCGCTTGCAGGGTACCTGAGTGAGCACATCGGCAGTGAGGGGGCCACCTACCTCTACCACTTCTACGACGACAACTGCGCCACCCGGATCCGTGACATCATCGATGTGGCCACCGAAGGCGACTTCGGTCGCTGGGCAAAAAGCCGTTCCACCGCAGAGAGCGCCCGTCTCCTCACCGCCCCGTACATGCTCCACCGCCCACTGGTCAGCTGGGTCCTCTCCACCCTCCAGGGGGCGCGTGTCGACCGCATCGAGAGCCAGTGGGATGCGATGTTCCTGCCGATGGAACTGGAACGGGCGGTGCTCGACTACCGACGAAGCGACGGTTCGCCACTGGTGAAGTCGCTTACCACGCTCGCTGAGGACAAGAGCCCGAAGACGACTCAAAGAAGCGCCACCGCCATGGCGGTGGCCCTCTCCCTCTCTTTGACCATACTGTTGTTGCTCTTGCCGTCAGCGGCCAGGAAGGTCGTGTTGGGTCTTCTCTATCTGGTGCTGGCCATCATCGGCTCCCTCTTGCTCTTCATGATGTGCTACAGCGACATGGACATGACCTGGGCCAACATCAACATCCTCGTCATCAACCCGGTGCTCTTCATCGCCGCCTTCGCCCTGCTCTTCACCCGGCGTCGCCATTCGATCCTGGCCACCATCCTTGCCCTTGTGACCACCCTGCTGCTCATCGGGAGAGTGGTGTGGCCGTCGCTCTTCGCCCAGGACAATCTGACAACCCTGCTGGTGCTCCTGCCCCTCTACCTCTCAGGGGCGGCCTTTGAGCGCCGAGGCAATCGAAAAGCGGGCAAGGGCGCCCATGCCGAGGCGGCGGGCAGCGAGAGTGGCCGGAAAGCTTGACCTGATGGCGTTGTAGAGGTCGGCCTGACTGTTGTACTCCTCCACCTGCGCTGTGAGGGCACGCTCGATATCGTAGATCTCTTCAAAGTACGGTGCGAGCCTGAGGTAGATATCCTGCCCATAGAGGTGCTTTTGTACCTGGGCGAGGGCCTCGTCCAACTCGAGGTAGATACTGCTTGCCGCTTGAACATCCTCGACACGCTTCCATTTGCGGACAATGGGGTGTAGCAGATCCTCCGCTTGCCCCTCCTCGCCCAGAATCTGAGCCATCGTCGCAGCCAGGTCGACGCGCGCTTCGATCAGTGCGAACGCCGCCTCTTGATAGCCGGCGGCCTTCTCCTGTGTCCGGGTAAGGCGGGTTACATTGTTGTGATCGATGGCGAAGAGGGCGAAGGCAACCAGCACGATGATCACTGCAATGGTGATGAGTGCGCTCTTGGTATCTTTGAAGACCGGCTTCCTCTCAGTTGACAACGGTGGTCCCCTTCCCCTCATAGAGGGCGCCGTAGAGGTTGGCAGGATCGGTGATCAGGCCCATGTTGCCGGTCGAACGGACGAAGTCGACGATCGCCTCGACCTTGGGGAGCATCGAACCGGGTGCGAAGTGCCCCTCGTTGATATACGCCTCCGCCTCAGCGACGGTGATGGTTTCCAACGCCCGCTGGTCCGGTTTGCCCCAGTTGAGGTAGACCTTCTCCACCGCCGTCGAGATGACAAAGAGGTCGGCGTCCAACGCCTTGGCCATCAAGGCTGCGGCAAGGTCCTTGTCGATGACCGCCTCACGCCCGCTGAGCATCCCGTCTGCACCACGCACCACCGGGATGCCACCGCCTCCGGCTGCGATGACGACGACCCGATGGGCCAACAGCGCTTTCACCGTCTCGATCTCGACGATCGCCTTTGGCCTGGGGCTGGCCACGACACGTCGATAGCCACGTCCGGCATCCTCGGTACAGATCCAGCCATCATCGACGGTGCGCCTCTCAGCCTCCTCGGCACTCATGAACGAACCAATCGGTTTGGTGGGCTTTGAGAAGGAGGGGTCATCGTCACTGACCTCGACCTGGGTGACCACGGTGGCGACATTCGCATCAGCGATCCCGATCTTGGCAAGTTCATTCTTCAACGCCATCTGCAGCTGATACCCGATCGCCCCCTGGGTGTCGGCCACACAGGTGTCGAGCGGGACGCTGTGAAGGATCGGACGGCTGTACTCGGCCCTGAGCAACACGAAGCCGACCTGCGGCCCGTTGCCGTGGGCGATGACGACACGGTGGCCGGCCTTGATGAGGCGGGCGATGTGGGCAGCCGTCTTGCGCGCAGCCTCATACTGGCTCTCGATGCTGACGTGCTTGGGGTCCTCGATCAGTGAGTTGCCCCCGATGGCGATGACGATCAACTTGCTCTGCATGGCTCTTCCTTCCTTTGGCGAGTGTCATTGCCATGATAGCGAGCGATGCAACATGGTGCAACAAGTATCGTGGTGCCGATCAAATATTTTCCTCAGAATCTGTCATCACGCCTCCAGGTCGCGCGAAGCAGGGTGTACTCGTTCAAGCCAGTAGCATTCGTCCCTACCTTGAGGCGGATCAGTGACGATGAGATTGAGCGCCCCAATCTCTGCCACGGCTCTTGGCTGGCGTGTGACCTGATGCCAGCCATCATGGCGTTCCTCCCAGACCGTCTCACTCTCGCCCCTGAAGCCTGACAACACGGTGAGGCGGAGTCCAGAGAGGCGGGTCTTGGCAAACGCGAGGCGCTGCTCTCGGATTGTCGGGCAGAGTGTGTACGCTCCCAGCAGGACCAATCTGCCATCGTGCATACCTTCCAGGCAGATCGTCTGCAGATTCCCCTCATGCAAGCGGTCCCGCTGACCGTGGAGGATGATGACCCCCTCCGCTTCGGTCTCACAAAACGCAACCTCCACCGACAATGGATAGCAGTCGCCCTCGATGGTGGCCGAGGTGTTGGGGTTTCCATCGACCAAGGCTTCCGGGTTGTGGCACACTGTGGTCACCCGCGCCTGTAGGTGGCGCATCACCTGGTTGGGGTGCAGACGTCGCTCGATGAGGAGGGGGTCCACCTCAGCCGCGGGTGCAAAGAGGCCGCTTGCCAGATACTCGAGCACGGCCTGCTTGAGGGTGAAGGCGACGGGTCGTTCCTCAAAGGAGCCTTCCAGATCGGCAGAGACGACCAGCAGATTGCCGGCGAGCACCCGGCAGCCAAAGATCAGTGATAGGTCGAAGCTGCGGTTATGGTCGTCGATGAGGCGGACGATGGGTTCACACCCCATCCCCTCCATGTTGAAGCCGCGGGCACGCTCGAGGATCTCCTCCCACTGCCAGCCACCGTGGGACGCGGTGGGAAAGTGGCCGAAGATTGGATGGTCATCTGCAATGACCATGCCCATCTGCCGCCTCCAGTTGGGCCCCATCTGCCCGTTCCAGAAGACGTTCAAGAAGGAGGCGGGCGGGGAGTCGTAGTCCAGCTCATCCATGCGGGGGGTGTAGAGCACTGTGCGCCCCTCCCCTAGCGCTGCCTTGGCCACAGGCCAATCCTTGGTATGGAGGACCTCACTGGAGAGAGGGCTTGGTGTGCAAAAGATGTGGAGCGGCCACTCATTGGTGATGGTCCCCATCCGCACAGCGAAGGTGCAGAGCGAGGTCTCGGGCACGAGGGAGAAGTCGAGGTGCACCTGTGCGAGGTCAATGTTCTTTCCCAAGGCGATTGATGGGCACTCGATCTCTCCGCCTGCCAGTTGCCTGCCGTCACACACCAAGCTCCATTCGAGCACTGCCGGCTCCAGTGGTGCGCTGGCGAAGTGGCAGATCTCGATGGGAACGGAGATACGGTCCCGGTTGGTATACACATAGGCAGAAAGCCTGGCCAACAGGACGGTGGGAGCACAGAAGCGGCGCCACTGATCGGGTGACACGTACCCCTTCTCATCCCAGAAGGCATCCAGCACGCCAACGGTGGCAGTCCCCTGCCCGAGGTAGTCGTGCAGGTCGAGGAGCTCGAAGCCGTAGATGTGGGGGGTACGAAAGTTCGCCTCAAGCTCTTCTTTGTACAGGCGGACTTGCTGTATGCCCGAATTTTGGACGAAGATACGGTTGTGCTCCAAGAGACCAGCGCGCTCTGCAGTAGCCTTGAACACCTTCCAGTTACCCGGCCTCATGTACCCGGTGAACTTGTCGATGATGGAGAAGTCGGGGTAGGCACTCCACTGGCCCATCTCATGGGCGATGACCGGCAGCGTCGCCCCCTCCAGACTTGGTCCGTAGTCTCTGCCCCTCCAGCCTTCGTGGTTACGGATGTTCCCTCCGAGGATCGGGCCGTACCCGCTGCGATGAAAGTTGAGGTAGTCGGTCTGTGCAGCGGTGATCTTGTTCGGCGGTTTGTCGTAGAACCACCCCGATTGGGCGGTATAGAGCCGGCGCCCCTCGTATCCGAGCACTCTGTCCTGCTCGCGCGTCTGCTCTACCCAGCGCGCAAGCGGCCGGTACCAGGTGCCCGATGGTTCGTTGCCTGAGGAGAAGAGGACGAAGGAGGGGTGGTGGCCGAACTGGGCAAGGATGCGCTGTGTCTCCTCACCCAGGATATCGAGCATCGGGATGCCTTCGTTGAAGACGTTCCACATCCCTGCTTCGACCTGGATATAGACCCCTGCCCGGTCGGCAGCGGCGAATGCCGCCTCAGGTGGACAATAGGAGTGGCAGCGAATGAAGTTCAGTCCCCACGCTGCGATGATGGCCATGATCCGGTCCCAGTACGCCGCAGATGTATCGGGGACCCCAGTCAACGGATAATCGCCGCCGAAGTGGGTACCGCGAAAGTATTCGCTCTTGCCGTCGACGAAGAACATGCCGTCCTGCACCCTGATCGAGCGGGGGTGGTCAGCTGCATACTGCCTTCTCTTCGCTTCGCGCTCGGCCACCTCTGCCTCACTGAGCAGGACCACCGCTCCCCCCATGCCGTTCCATGTGGCCCCCAACGCATCTGAGACGGCGTGTCCATCCGGGCGGTATGGCAGAGAGAATGAGTTGTCGACGCAGACAGTCAGCAGGTGCTCTCCCGGTGTAAGGTATCCCAAGTCGATCTCATGGGAGGTACAGAGGGAGAAGTCGGAACCTTTGAAATCCCCGTCGACCCACACCTGGGTCTTCCAACGCGTCACTTCAATGCTGAGGCGATAGCGACCACCGTGGGCAAGCGCCACCCGTCTCGAATACCAAGCCTTGCCCAAATAGTGGCGCGGCGGTTGGGAGAGAAAGGGTACGTTGACCTGGGCGTGCTGTGATTGGGCATACTCCTCGCGCACGTACCATCGAGTGTCATGCAGAGTGCTGACAAAGGGGGTGTCAACCCTGATCGGCTCGCCGTAGCCCTGTGCCTGCAGGCACCCGGGGATGGTGACCATCCTCTGGTGGTCTTTCTGGTCGCCGAGGGCAAGGGACCACACTCCAGAGAGGTCGATCATCGCTTACCCCCGGTACTCAGAGACGCTCAGGTTGCGGTACCGCGCCGTCAGGGGTGCCAGCTGGCGCAGTCCGATCCGTCCTGCCCCCAATCGCGCGCCATGGGTCGCCCCGTCATCCTCATAGGAGAAGATGGAGAGGCCATTGACCGAGAAGTCAACCCGCTCAGGCGTCTTGATGATGGAGAGACGGTAGAACTCATTCGCCTCTGCTGCTTCGGGGATGGGGTCAGCGCCCTGTGCCACCAGGTGAAAGCCATGGCTCTTGCGCAGGTTGCAGGTATGGAAGGCGCGCTCATCCGCTTCCTTTCGGCGGTAGTACGAGACGTGAAACGCATCGATGTCCCCGCTGTGGTACTGTGGGTACTCCCCGGTGCGTGGGGCAAGGCGCGGATCGAAGAGGTCGCGCCCCTGTCTGCCGGCGGCAGCGAAGAAGAGGATGCACAGGCCACGGTCACTCATCGGCCTGAACTCCCATTCGATGAGAATCGAGTCGCCGAAGACCTCGGGGCACCAGAGCACGAAGTTGGCCCGCTGCCCGGAGGAGGCATCAAGGCGGTTTTGCATCTCCATGCATCCGTCCACAAAGGTGATATTCGCCTCCCCTTCAAGGATGAACGTGTCGATGTCCTCTCTCCGTTGCAGCCGGTTATGGTAGTGTCGTGTTCCGTTCATGTGCTCCTCCTCAAAGCGACATCCTCGCTCATGATGTCCAGGATGTGGGGTGCCAGCAGCGTCGCGTATGCTATTGCCCCGTCTTGGTTGAGGTGCACCCCATCCTCCATGTAGAGCGCTCTGCGCTGCTGTGGTGGCAAGATCTCTTGGTAACCACGGGTGAGGGCAAAGGCATCGATGAATGGTACGCCCTCGAGGTGGGCCAGCACGCCCATCGCTCGGGCGTAGTCGGCCAAGCGCTCCCTGATGCCCTGCTGCGCTTCGTCGCACGGTGCACCCAAGAGGGTGCTGATCGCAGAGACGAGGATGGGCAGCGCCCCACAGCGGTGCGCTGCCTCGATGAATGGACGCAGGCTGGCAGCAAAATCCTCGACCGCCACGTACCGTTCCTTCTTCTCGGCCGTGGCATCATTGTGGCCAAACTGGATGAGCAGCCAGTGGCCGGCTCTGAGGCGCTCGGCGATGGCCGCAAGGCGTCCCTCCTCTCTGAAGGAGCGTGAGGAGCGGCCTCCGATGGCCTGGTTGTACACCGTCCAGTGCCCGCTCTCGTATCGCTTGCGTGGCCAGGCGGCAGGATCGCTCATCCCATGCTCGGTCACCACACCAGTATCCAGCACCCCGATGAGGTACTCACCCCACCCCTTTTGTGGCAAGTGCTCATCCTCGTAGTTCTGCATCGTCGAATCGCCGGCAAGCCACAGCGTCCGCCGGCGCTTCATGTGGGGCAACACCTCGCTATAGTCCATGTCACTGCCGATGTAGAACTTCGGGTACACGGGCTGGTTGTAGCAGTTGTTCTGCCAAGCCACACCACAGCGGTACTGCTCGTCGTGCATCAGCGTGAAGAGCTTGCTCTCGGTCACCTCGGTGTTGGTGTAGATGCGGATGGCACTGCTGTCCTCCGCCCTGAGCAACAGCTCCTCACGCCAATCGCCCCAGATGTCGGCCACCAGGCATGGATTGCCCTTGGTGCCGTTGTTGGTCAGCGTTCCCTCGGGGACGAGCATCAAACCGTGTGTCAAGTCGTTGATGATGCCTGGCTGTCTCCGACTCCAGTCGTTGGTCTGAAAGTCGCTGTCGGCGATATGGCCGTCGGTGACCTGGGTGCTGCCATCGCCTGCCCAGCGGATACTCATATTGGTGCCGAGGGGCACCAGGTCGGTCTCGTTTCCCTGACAATCGTAGACGGGCAGGTCCTGGTTGATCCAACAGGAGTAGCCACGGCGCGAAGGGTCGATGTCACCGACCATACAGCGTCCGAGGTCACCATCGGCTCGATGTCCCCAGAGCACCTCGCCGGTCTCGCTGTCGCGCAGCGCATACGCCTGGGGGACCCACTGTCCGCCCTCAAAGACGTTGAAGATCTCCAGCCCTGGTCGATCGGGATCGAAGTCGCCCACGTGCATGGCATCGCCGTGGCCAAACTT
>JALOBD010000062.1 GCA_023228445.1 Sphaerochaeta sp.
CCCGTCTCCTTTGCCCAACCCTATCTCTTCTGACCAAAGAGGTCGTAATTGTACAAATACTCCCCTCAAAAGAGACTGATGAGGGGAGTAAGCTGTGCTCAGTAGGCAGCGAGGGTTGCCAGGGTCTTTGCCATGGTCTGGGGTTCGGCATTCTCCAAAAGTCCCACGGCGTCGATGGCACGCTCGCTGAGCATCGTGAAGAGGAGCTTCCAGTTGAGCACCCCCGTTCCGGTGGGCAGATCCCCGACCTTCCACCCCTGCTCGTCAAGGCGGTAATCCTTGATGTGCAGTGCGGCAATCTTGGAGCCGAACGCGTCGAGGGCATCGGCGAAGAAGGCCGCTTGGCCCTCATCGCTGGGCTTCAGGCGGACCGTCCCGTCGGCCTCGCTGATTCCGGTCCACGGCACGAGGTTGACCGGATCGTAGATGACCTTCAGGTGCGGGGTGTCGAAGTGGTCGACGAGGTTTTTCATCCGCTCGATGCTCCCGATGGTGTGCTGGCGAGCAACCGCTTCGATGCCGATGGTGCTGTTGTGGCGAACCGCTGCCTCGAGCAGGCGCTCGATGCTGCGGTAGAGGGCAGAGAGCATGTGCGGCTCGTAGGTTTCGCGGTGGAAGGAGCAGTCGGGGTTGGGAGAACCGGTCTCGGTGCCGACGATGGGGTTGCCCAAGAGCGGTGCGAGGCGCAGATGCTCCTCGAAGAGGCCAAGTTGTTGGTCCCGGATCGCCTCATCGGGGTGCACGGGGTTGATGTAGCAGCCAAGGACTGCTGTCCACACACCGTGTGCGTTGAGCGCCTGGGCGAAAGCGGCGACATACTCGTCGGTGAGATGGGGGGCAGGGGCGATGACTTTGGTGAATGCCAGTTGGATGGGAATGGAGGGACCGAGTCGTGCAGCCTCCGCGGCCAATGCCTCGCCTGAGGCGAATACGCCCAGATCATGGGCTCTGATTCCTAGGTGTTTCATGGCCTTGATTGTACTAGTAGAATGAGCCTTTGTATAGGAGGGTTGGGATGAGGCGGTATCACGTGGATGAGTTTGGGGCCCAAGGGGACGGCCGCTTTGACAACAGCGAGGCATTGGCCAGTGCGTTTCATGCCATCCGCGACGGGGGAGTGTTGGTCATCCCGAAGGGGGTTTATCGGACCGGACCGCTCTATCTGCAGGGTCAGGGGTGCACGATTCACATTGAGGCGGGGGCCCACCTCTCGTTCATTGCAGAGGAGGAGCGCTACCGTCCCGTCTTCACCCGATGGGAGGGGGTGGACTGTTGGGCGATGCATCCGCTCTTGCTTGTCACCGACTCCAAGGACATCACCCTGAACGGGCCTGGCACCCTCGATGGAAACGGGCAGTGGTGGTGGCAACAGCTGGCTCATAAGCGTGCACACCAAAGTGGGCCACAGAGCACCATCGAACGGGAGCTTGCTGCCTTGAATCCCAGCTATCCCATCCAAAGTGGTGGTGGCGGAGGCAGACAAATTCAGTTCCTCAGACCCCCGCTATTGCAGGTGCATAAGAGCTCTAATGTCATCATCGATGGCCTGACATTGACCAACAGTCCCTTCTGGACCCTCCATCCGCTCTATTCAAGCCATCTTTTGATCAAGGATGTGACGATTGATAACCCAAGCGATGCGCCCAACACCGATGGCATCGACATCGAGTCGTGCTCGAGTGTGGTCGTCCGTGGCTGTACGGTCAGCGTCGGTGATGACGGCATCGCCCTCAAGAGTGGCAGCGGCAAGGACGGCATTGCCAACGGCGTGCCCACCGTCGATGTCCTGATCGAAGACTGTACAGTCGCCCGTGCACACGGCGGGGCGGTCATCGGCAGTGAGACAGCTGCCGGCATTTCGAACGTCACCGTCCGCAACTGCCGCTTTGACGGCACCGACCGGGGCATCAGGATCAAGACGAGGAGAGGGCGGGGGGGGAGGATCTCAAACCTCACCTTCACCAACCTCACGATGCAGGACAACCTCTGTCCACTGGCCATCAACATGTACTATCGCTGTGGCAGTGTGGATGAGAGAGACTTCTCCCTTGATGCATTGCCGGTATCCGAGACAACGCCACAGATCGAGGGGGTTCGGGTCGAGGAGTGCCGGGCCATCGGCTCGCGCGCATCGGCTGCCTTCATCGTCGGCCTTCCTGAGGCGCCCATCACCGACCTCTTCATCAAGGATTGTCACTTTGGTGTATCATCAAACACCTTGGTGAGCACCGATGAGAGTGAGATGTTCGAAGGCCTTGCGAGCACCACAGGGCGGGGCATCAGGATCCGTAATGCCCACCTCACCTTGGAAGGCGTCACCGTCGAGGGGGTGAAGGAGGCGTTGGTGGTCGAAGAGGGAGCACTGCTAGGTCCCAAGGAGGCGGTCCGTCAACACGCCTCGCTCGTCGAGGCGTAGGGCGCCGACTGCGGTGGCAGCGATGAGGGCGGCACCCAAACCCGCCCCGTCATCGACCTGGGCCACACGGGTGGGACGGCTGAACTGAGTCGACAGGGACTCTCTGAAGAGGGGGTTTTTGCGGATGGCGCTCCCGGTTGCAACAATCGTTTCAATGGAGGAGAAGACCTGCTCGGCCTCCACGCTGAACTGCTTCAGCTCCCCGATGATCCCATCGACGGTGCCCCGTACCAATGAGCCCACGTTCAGGTTGTCCAGAGTAATGTGTGCAATCGAGCCACGGACGGCCGGATCTCTGCGCGAGCCGGTGAAGCGGGGATCGACGGCAAGAGAGGAGCGTTGGACCTGCTCCGCTTCCCTTCTCATCATCTCATAGACCGCCTCATCACCAACTTCAAAACCAGCCCCCCTGATCGCCTCTCCAAAGAGACGCTGGAGCGTCTCATACGTCTTGCCTGCCGCCAAGGTGGCACCGACATGGAGGTACCCTTCTTCGAAGAAGGGGCGCAGCTCCATCGAGGCGGGGCACTCGCTTCTCTTGCTGAAGAGGGAGATCTGGCCACTGGTGCCGATGGAGATCAGCGCCGAGCGCTCCCAATCGCTCACCATGGCGAAGAACCCCGCCTGGTTGTCCCCCACCGCGTGGGCAACCGGGATACCCTCTGCTGTCGTGCCTGCGATGGAAAAGGGTGCAGCGGGATCGAGGAAGGTGTAGGAGGAGGTCCCGAAGACCTCGCTGAGCAGGTCGTGGTCGAAGGTGGAGGTGACAGGATCGAAGCCTCCGTAGGTGGCCAGGCAGCTGGCGTCGGAGAGGGTAGGGATGGCATTGACGAGGCGTGCGGTAATGTACTCCAGGATCCCACAGAAGCCTGCTGCCTGGTGGGGAACCTTGCCAAGGCGTCGGTTGGCGTAGTGTGCCAACAGGCCATACCCCGAGGGTATCAGGTGCCCGGTCTGTTCGAAGAGCGCCTCTTGGCTGCTCATGTGGTCGAAGACCTCCATGGCACGCTGGTCGAGCCAGGTATAGAGCGGCGAACAAGCCGCACCCTCACTATCGTAGTAGACGATGCCATGGACCTGGCCGGTGATGCAGATGGCGGCGATGGGAAGAGTGATTCCACCGAGCAGTGTTCGTACCGCTTGCTCGATTGCATTCGGGTCCTGGGCGTAGGCGTACGCCTCACCGGTGTCGATGCGCCGGTTCTCCAGAGAGACGGCAGCCGGGCACGTCTGTGATGCAAGATCCAAGGAGGTGAGGGTGATGTTGGTCGTCCCGATGTCGATGCCGATATAAGCGCTGCGCATGATCGTCTCCTTGGCATGAGTATAACGGAGAATCTGGAGGGTTTGAATGGGGCGAACCTCGTCGGTTCTGATGAGGGTGGCAATGCAGGAGGCTGAATGGCAAGGATCCTTCATCGATGCCTCTTTTTGATGACACAATGAGCCGTATCTTGTATTATCTTGGAGTATCTTATACTATTTCAGAGTATTTAATACTATCTAGGAGTATTATGCCATGATATCAGAGGAAAATATTGTCGTCAGCCACCAAAATTTGGTGAAGATATCAGAGATAGATCAATTCAAGGGTAAGTGGGAATTATTATCACAAGAGAAAAAATATCATATTGATTTTTTGAAAAGAGTTACAACCATAGAATCCATCGGGTCAAGCAATCGAATTGAAGGGAATGTCCTCTCAGACAGGGACGTTGAACGCGTATTGTTGCACATCAACGCACAGTCATTTGCGTCAAGGGATGAGGAGGAGGTGGCCGGCTACGCAGAGTTGATGCACCTCATCTTTGACGAGTATCAAGTCATTCCTTTCACTGAGAATTACATCAAATACTTACACAAGGTCATGCTGAAGCATGTTGAGAAGGATGGGTATCATTACGGGGAATACAAGAGGTTCCCAAACTCCGTTGCCACATTCGATGCGAATGGAAAAGAAATTGGGATTGTCTTCCAGACAGCCTCGGTCTTTGATACACCCTCACTCATGGAAGAGTTGGTTGTCTGGGTGAGAAAAACGCTGGAGGAGCATGCAATGCATCCACTGGTGACCATTGCCGTCTTCATTGTTCATTTTCTGGCAATACACCCATTTCAAGATGGAAACGGGCGTCTCTCCCGTGCGCTGACGACACTCTTGTTATTACAAAGCGGCTACCGACATGTCGTGTATAGCTCGTTGGAATCGATCATCGAGGCAAGCAAGGCAAGGTATTATCATGCCTTACGGAAAACTCAGAAGAGCATCTGGTCGCTGGATGTGGAGTATGAGAGTTGGTTCTCGTACTTTTTTTCCGCATTGCTCAAGCAGAAACTTCACCTGCAGGAGAAGCTTTCATCAATGCCCCTCCTTGATCGCCAGCTGGGACAATTGGCTCGAAATATTCTCCTTCTCTTCGACCAACAAGAGCAATGGACGATTGCCGCGATGGTGGAACAGTTGCAGGTGAGCTCCTATGCGGTATCAAAGAGTGTGAAATCCTTGATAGATGGCGGTTATCTCGTCAAGCACGGAATCACGCGTGGAGCGTGGTATGAACGACCGGCTACCTCAAGCTGAGGCGATGGTAGTCCATCTGCATCACCGGGCGGAAGCCCAAGCTGGTGTAGAGGGTGATGGCGTGCGTATTGGTCGACTCAACCTCAAGGGTGAGGGTGGCCGCTTCGTTGAAGAGCTCGGTGAGGGCCAGGTGCATCATCGCCCTCCCATGACCTTGGCTTCGGTGTTGTTCGGCGATGCCCACTCCGTAGATCATATAGGTATCTGGTGCGTTGCGCTGGGCGTTGAGCACCCCGATGGCGAGGCCGCGACGGTAGTAGAGGAAGACTTTTCGTCCCTGTTCGAGCAGCATCAACGAGACACGTTCGCGGCTGCGTTGGAGATCTGAGAAGAAGATCCTGCTCATCAGGAGGGCGGCTTCTTCTCCATTGAGGCGGGTCACCGCCTTGAGGGTACCCGGTTGCGCAACCGGCGTGTGGTCCGCCCTCTCCAGACTCATCAGATACTCGCTCCTCTCGATCACCGGATAGCGGGAGGCGAGGTACGCCTGGCCGCTTGCTACCGTCGCCTCTGCGGTGAAGAGGGCGCGGGAGAAGGGGAGGGTGGCGTATTGGGCAAGGGCCCGCTTGACGAGCAGGGAGAAGAACCCTCTGTTGCGATACTCAGGGTGGGTGAAGCCGCTGAACTCCACCTCTTCTGCGGTGGGGAAGAAGGCAGAGAGGACACTGACCAGGCGTCGGGAGTGGTAGCCAAGGAAGAAGCAGGGGATGAGAGGGTCCCAGTTGAGGCGGTTTGAGAGAAAGAGCCTGTTCTGCTGACCCTCCTCATCCCGTACCACCTCCTCAAGGACCTCCACCTCCCGTTGCTGGGAGGTGGAGAGCTGTTCGGTGGCGACGATGGTCACGTCTTATGCCCTGACCAAGTGGACAGCGAAGCCGCTGGCATCTTCGTTGAAGTAGCAACTCTTGATCCGTCCCTTGGCATCCTTGACAACCGTCTTCTCATTGACGGTAAGCCCCCGTGTGGCAAGGTAGGCGATGGTGCGCTCAACGCTGATACACCGGAAGCCCAGGTGTCCCATCGCTCCGTGGAAGACGATCGGCATCACCTCGATGGTGGTGTCCAAGAAGGTGGAGCTGTTGCCATCCCTGCGGACCATGCCGAGGCTCTGCAACAGGGCGATGGTCTTCTCAGCCTTCTCCTTGCTCTCGTTGTTGATGCCCACGTGGGCAAACTCGAGGCCCTGGATGGCTGAGACGGCATCGCTGCAGAGCTTGGTGATGGCAGGCCAATCCTCAGCCTCGATCAAGTCACTCTTGACCATCCACGAGCCGCCGACTGCGAGCACGTTGGCCTGCTTGGCATACTCGGTGATGTTGGCCAGGCTGATACCGCCGGTGGGCATGAAGGTCAGGTTGGGGAAGGGCCCGGCGAAGTTCTTCAGCATGTTCACCCCGCCGCTTGCCTCTGCGGGGAAGAACTTGAGCGTGGAGAGGCCGCGGGAGAGTCCCGCCTCGATGTCACTGGGGGTGCAGACGCCCGGGACGATGGGGATGGAGTTCTCGATGCACCAATCAACGACGGTGGGGTTGAAGCCCGGGCTGACGATGAACTGGGCACCGGCTGCCACCGCCTGTTTGGCAAACTCTACGGTGGTGACCGTCCCGGCTCCGACGAGCATCTGGGGGAAGGCTTTGGTAACCCGTCCGATCGCCTCCTCGGCGGCGTCTGTGCGGAAGGTGATCTCAGCGCAGGGAAGGCCACCGTCGAGCATCGCTTGGGCCAGGCCTTCGGCCTTGGATGCGTCATCGATCTTCACGACCGGGACGATACCGATCTGCTGAAACTGGGAAAAGAGGGTGTCGTGCATCTTGTTCTCCTTTTTGGAAATATGGTTATTGAAACATGGTTTCAAAATCGTATTGACAGAGCCTAGCATACTCTCTATGATGGTAAATAGCAAGAGGTAATCGTACCATTTACAAGAGTATATCACGGAGGTTGTATGAGTAAGAAATTTGTCACATTCGGTGAGATCATGTTGCGTTTGAAGAGCCCGGCGCATGAGCGCTTCTTCCAGTCCCCGCTGCTGGAGGCTACCTTCGGTGGCGGAGAGGCGAACGTCGCCGTCTCCCTCAGCCTGTTAGGCAAGGACGCCCGGTTCGTCACGGCCCTGCCGGACAACGACATCGGTCGCGCCGCGCTGCGAGAAGTACGCAAGTGGGGGGTCGATACCTCCGCCATCACGATGACCAGCGGAGGACGGGTGGGAATCTACTTCCTCGAAACCGGGGCAAACCAGAGGCCGAGCAACGTCGTCTACGACCGAGAAGCCTCCTCCATCGCCCTTGCCGGGCCCAGTGATTTTGATTTTGATGCCATCATGGCCGACGCTGCATGGTTGCACGTCACCGGCATCACGCCGGCGATCAGCGGCAACGCAGCCGACAGTGCCATCGCGGCGATGAAGAGTGCCAAGCGCGCCGGGGCCACCGTCTCGGTCGATCTCAACTACCGCAAGAAGCTCTGGAACTGGGGTAAGAGCGCCCCTGAGGTGATGCGGCAGATGATGCCGTACACTGATGTCATCGTCGCCAATGAAGAGGACATCCAGAAGTGTCTGGGCATCGAAGCCAATGTCGATGTTACCAGCGGAGAGCTCGACGTTGACATCTACAAGACCCTCACCGAGGAGGTGAAGCGCCAGTTCCCCAACATCTCGGTCATTGCGGTCACCCTGCGAGAGAGCAGGAGCGCCGATGTCAATGGGTGGAGCGCGGCCTTGAACGGCAAGACCGGCTTCTATCACTCACGCCAGTACGAGATCACCGATATCATCGACCGCGTCGGTGGCGGTGACTCCTTCTCGGCAGGCCTCATCTACGCGCTCTCTGAGTACGGGGATGATGAGGAGTACGCGATCAACTTCGCCGTAGCGTCCTCGACGCTCAAGCACTCCATCGGCGGGGACTTCAATCTCACCACCAAGGGTGAGGTCGAGGCACTGCTCAAGGGTGACGGGTCAGGACGGGTCCAACGCTGACCGTTTGTGGTATAGGTAGAGCTCCTCGGTCGCCAAGGCTATCTTGGTGACCGAGCACTCATGAGTCAGGGGGTAGATGTAGTAGGTGTCATCCAATGTGGAGAGATCGATGCAATCCCCCTTCTTTTTGTACTCCCACTCGATGTGGCAGCTGTACATCGAGAGCGCCGGCTTGACCAATGAGAACGAATTGCCGTCAAAGGAGCCCTCGAGGGTGAACCCCTCCATCGAGTGCGTCAGTTTTGCTATCCCCAGCGGGATATAGCCGCGGGCGTTGGGCAGCGCCTCCACCCGTGCTTCGACCTCAAGGTGATAGGTCCCCGCCTCGATCTCCTCCTTGATCTGGGTGCGTTGGAACTCGTACCAATCGGGGATGTGGCTGAACTCGGTGGAGAGGACCTTCTCATCTGATGCCGGGACTATGGCCGACAGGCGGCCCAGTTCATCCATCTGCCACACCTTGGAGCACGCCGAGCAGGTGATGGTAGCCCCGCTGGAGGAGATCGTGTACTCACTCTTGCAGTGGGCACACTGGTAGAGCGGTTTGTGCAGTCCCTCTGCACGCCACGGGTGTGAGATTTTGATGCCGTTCTCCCGTTGGTAGCGGTACTCATCGTACTCGAAGGCCGCTCGGATCTTCCCATTGATCTCCTCGACGGAGACGGTGGCAAGCTCCTCGCTTGTGAAGAGCAACGAGTAGTCGGCAGTGAGGTTCACCTGGCGCTTTCTGAGGTTCCATGCCGGGCTGTTGAGGTAGTTGCCGTGCATGTTGAGCATCACCACCGGGACCTTGGCGAGCTTGGCCATCTTGCCCAACGAATCGGGAAGGGGCGCGGTGGTACCGACATGGGTGTACCGCGCCTCGGGGTAGAGGGCCAGTACATCCCCGTTTTTGAGCAGGACTTCCTTGATCTGTCGGATGAGCTGCAGGTCGTTGGTGAACTTGCGCTTACAGATGCCGCCGACGAGCCTGAGGAGCCACTCGCGGGCGATGAAGCCATCGATGGCCACCACATAGTTGGCCCGATGGGGGAAGATGGCGGCGGTGGTGACCATGAAATCGATGAAGGCGTGGTGGGTGCACAAGAGCAGGAACGGCGGCTTGATTGTCTCCATCCCCACGCGGTTGACCTTCAGGTTTCGTGCCCAGACGTTGGGGTAGCTGATCACCCAGGTGACCGGACGCAGGATGTGCAGCTGACGAAACGGCTTGCGTTTCATATCAAAGCGCTTTGCGCGCGCCAATCGTTCATATCCGGTCATAAATACTCCTTTGGAAAGCTCTTGCCCACCATCGTAGCCGCTGTTCACCACGAACACAAGATTTTTGCTGTTGGCATTGGACAAATGGGGACCTTCGAGTATAGTTGACCAATGAGCAAGACAAAACCCAACAAGCGGCTCTACGAGGTGGCCAAGGCGTGCATCGAGGCGTCGCTCTCCGATGTCTTCTCCGAGTTTGACTTGATCGGCGTCCGGTCAAAAGAGGGGATCCCCTACTACGTCACGATCGTCTCCAATGCAATCGCAGCGTATCGGGGTGAGGCGGGTCTCACCGGCTACCTGGCCCTGGCGATGCTCGACGAAGAGAGCTCCGCCCTTGAGCAAATCGAGATTGATCTCAGCCAAGAGGCGCTGCTGGCCATCTTCACCGACGAGCAGGAGGAGCTTGAGGAGGAGGACCGGAAAGCCCTGCGGGCAAGTGGTGTCTCCTTCACCGATGCCGTTCCCCAATTCCGTCTCAAGGAGCGGTACCGCTATCCCTGGCGTCTCTCACGGAGTGATGAGGAGGATATGATCCTCATCATGGAGGCGTTGCTCTTTGCAAAGGAGTACTTCGCCTCCTTCGAAAAGAAGCGGCAGAGCGACTCCTTCGGTCCTTGGCTCGACTCCTTGGGTATCGCAGAGGAGGTGGGGAGGGAGTGGCTTCCCTGTGTGAGCAAGGAGGGGGAGGGCTTCGTCATCACCGCCCGCCTCTTGATAGAGGAGAATTTTGGTTTCGTCTATCCCCAGGCGTACTTCAGGGACGAAGAGCGACAACTTCACTTCAAGCGTCTGAAGACCAAGCGCGGCAAAATTCTCTACTACATCACCGGTACCATGGTGGAGCCCGTGTTGGGCCAGCGGGATGAGCGCCCGCTCTTTCCCACCTACGCCATCACCTTCGACCCGCAGACCGACCAAATCCTCGACTTTCTCATGGTGGAGGACTACGAGAAGGAGCACGCCAAGTTCGTCGAGTCCTTGCTGAACCTCTTTGAGGAGCACGGCAAGGTACAGGCGATCCACTGTTTTGGCAGACGGACGCTGCCGCTCTTGGAGAAGATCGGGCCGCAGATGGGCATCATGGTCGTCGATGGAGGGAAAAACGAACTCGTCGATGAACTGGTCTACTCGATGTTCGATGAGCTTACCCACATGCATGAGGGTGGGCACGGTCCGCATTGCGACCACGACCACGACTGAGCACGATGGTCTTCCTCACAGCATTGGCAGTACTCTTTCCCCTCTTCTCAAAGATTGGCCTCGGATGGCTGATCAGGCGTGTCATCCCACTCTCTGACGAGACCATCTCTCAGATGAACAACATCATCTTCCGGATCTTCTTACCGGCGTTGCTCTTTGTCAACATCTACCAAAGCGACTTTGCCTCGATCTCCTCCTTCGGCTTCCTCCTCTTCTCCCTTGCCGTGCTGCTCACCATATTCACGCTGCTGCTCCTCTTCATCCCGTGTGTGGAGCGGGAAAATCCCCGTCGAGGAGTCCTGGTGCAGGGCATCAGTCGATCCAACTTCATCTTCTTCGGCCTGCCGATGGCAGTGTCACTCTATGGAGGGACGAGCAAGGGTGTGGCAAGCCTCCTCGTCGGTGTGCTGGTACCGGTCTTGAATGTCATCAGCGTCATCGCGCTCGAGTACTTTCGAGGCAACAAGCCTGATGTGAAGAAGATATTCAAGAGCGTTGCTGTCAACCCGATCCTCATCGGTGGGGCGTTGGGCCTGCTCTTTGTCGTGCTGGGCATCACGCTCCCTTCGCCAGTCGAGAACTTCCTGGTGGACATCAGCGAGATTGCTACCCCGCTCGCGTTGATCTTGCTCGGTTGCTCGGTGACCTTCACGTCGGTGAGGGAGAACCGAAGGGCGCTCCTCTTTGCGGTGGCAGGCCGCCTGCTCATCGTACCGGCATTCGGGGTGGGCCTTGCCCTGCTCTTTGGCTTTCGAGACCTGGAGTTGATCCTGCTGATGGCCCTCTTCGCCTCCCCGACTGCCGTCAGCTCCTTCACGATGGCACAGCAGATGGGCGGCGATAGCGCGCTCGCCGCCCAGATCGTCGTCTTAACCACCACCCTCTCCCTCTTTTCCCTCTTTGGGTGGATCACACTGCTGATGGGCCTGGGGTTCTTCTAGCCTACTGGTCCCCCCGCTCGGGGACGATGCAGATGAAGACGAAGCGCCCCGCTCCCCGGTTGGAGATCTGGTGGTCGCTCTCTGTCGGCACGTAGGCGACCGAGCCGGCAGTGAGGGGGTGATCCACCCCCTCCAAGAAGAGATTTCCCTCCCCCTCGAGGACGTAGACGATGTGCGGCCAGTCATGGCTGTGGCGGGGGGCCGCACCGGTAGGCTCGAGGGTGAAGAGGCGCATCACATACCCCTCCCATCCCTCCTCCGGTCCGACCAGGATCTGCTTGGTCACCAGGTCGGAGATCTGCTTTCCCTCGATCTGTGATCGATGTGATACGTACATGGTTACCTCCCCGAAAGTATTTGTTCGATGACCCAGTCGGTCCGTTGGCCCGACTCGCCGGTGCTGGGGCAGGTCCCCCGACCCAACAGCTCGTCGACGACCGTTTGGATGAGCGGCTGGGCAACGTGGGGCGGTGGGTCGGGGGCGGCGATGAGTTGGCTCTTTTCGCCGGTCGTGATGGTAATCGGTGCGGCGATGTCCCCCACCGAGAACTCAATCTTCCCCCTCTCAAGGTAGATTGTGGTCAGATCCTCATTCTTGGCGGTATTGAAGACCCAAAGCCCGGTACCGACGATGCCGCCATCGACGATGAAGTGGCCGCTCACCACATCGTCGGCGTGGTAGACGCCGCTTTGGTTCATCCCCGTCCCCTGGGCCTTGGTGATGGGCCCGATGATCCAGTCGACCAGATCGAGGGCGTGTGAACCCACATCGTGAAACATCCCGCCACCGCTGATATCGGGGCGGACGCGCCAGGTGCCGCCCTGGGTTCG
>JALOBD010000063.1 GCA_023228445.1 Sphaerochaeta sp.
TTTTTTTCTTCTTTTACGCAGTAATTTTCGATTTGCTTGCGCATATCAGAGATTTTTCTATTTTCCCATTGACAACGTACTCTGTCGTGTTACGATTTATATGGAGGGCTGACCGTCATCATCTTGGAGCTCTCCGACTGCAGCGTTGGTGTGTTGCTACGATATGGACTTCTCGACGTGGGAGGGGAACGATGCCCGTCATGCGGGCACAGGAGCCTTCTCAATATTGGGTATAATGACATGCAAAGGAGGATTGGAGCGGTGGCAGAGTACAGGATTGAACACGATTTATTGGGGGACCGGGAGGTTCCAATGTCTGCATACTACGGGGTGCAGACAGTCAGGGCCTTGGAGAACTTCAAGGTGTCGAATGTCGCGATCTCGCACTACCCGGAGCTGATCCGGGCACTGGGGTACATCAAGAAGGCGTGCGCATTGGCAAACCTTGAGTGCAAGATCATGGAGAAGGAGGTCGCACAGGCCATTGCGAAGGCCTGCGACGAGGTCATCGAGGGAAAGCTTGACGACCAGTTCCCTGTCGACGCGGTACAGGGCGGAGCGGGAACTTCGACGAACATGAACGCCAACGAGGTGGTCGCCAACCGCGCCCTGGAGCATATGGGCAAGGAGAAGGGTGACTACAAGTTCGTCCACCCCAACAACCACGTCAACATGTCCCAGTCGACCAACGACGTCTATCCGACCTCACTGCGTCTGGCAACCGCCTGGATGCTCGACCAGCTCGTTGAGGAGGTCGATCACCTGCAGAAAGCCCTCAAAGAGAAGAGCCGGGAGTTCGCTGATGTGCTGAAGATGGGACGCACCCAGCTGCAAGACGCTGTGCCGATGACCCTCGGCCAGGAGTTCGGTGCTTACAGTGCGATGATCGAGGAGGAGATCGTGAAGATCCGCCGGGTGCAGAAGCAGCTCTACACCGTCAACATGGGAGCGACGGCCATCGGGACGGGCATCACAGCCCCCAAGGGGTATGACGCGGTGGTCACCCGCCACCTGGCGAAGCTGACCGACCTGCCGTTGGTGTTGGCCGCAAACCTCGTCAAGGCGACCCAGGATGCCGGTGACTTTGTCGAGGTCTCCACCACGGTCAAACGCCTTGCGGTCAAGACATCGAAGATCTGCAACGACCTGCGTCTCCTCTCCAGCGGTCCACGGACCGGCATCGGAGAGATCAGCCTGCCACCGAAGCAGCCTGGTTCGTCGATCATGCCCGGCAAGGTCAACCCGGTCATCCCGGAGGTGGTCAACCAAGTCGCCTTCGAAGTCATCGGAAACGACATGACCATCACGATGGCCGCCGAAGCCGGTCAGCTTGAGCTCAACGTCATGGAGCCGATGCTCGCCTTCAAGCTCTTTAACTCGATCCTCCACTTCAAACGGGTCTTGAGGATCCTCACCGACCAGTGTGTCGTCGGCATTGTCGCCAACCGGGAGCGCTGTCGCTCGCTGATGGAGAACTCCATCGGCTTGGTCACCGCACTGGTGCCGCGCCTTGGCTATGAGCTGTGCAGCGATATCGCAAAGAAGGCTCAAGACGAGGGTGGATCGGTCTACGAGATTGTGCTCAGTGGAGGCTACCTCTCCAAGGAGGAGTTGGACGACATCCTCTCCCCGGAGCACATGCTCTGAGCCTTTGACACGGGGCCCGGATTACACCGGGCCCTCTTTTTTGCTCATTTTTTTCCCGATAGTGGTTGAAAATTCTCTGACAACTGGCTATCCTGTCTGTAATTCATGTAAAAATTTAACTACGAGGAGGTGCGAGTCGTGGATAATTGTGGCAAAAGTGCAAGTATATCTGATGACCCTCTGAGTAGATACTCAACTTCAGGTGCCCATGCGCGCCGTCATCATTGACACTTGTCGAACCCCACACAGCTCTTCGTCTCCATAAAAGAAGATGGAAGTTCAATTCGAGCAACTACGTGACCATGTGATGTCACACAATTGGCAGGCCCTGAAGGTGGACCTGTCCCACCTGCAAGAGGTCGATATCGCCTCATTCATCGAGAGCTTGCCCGCCGAGCTCGCCCTGATCGTCTTCAGAACGCTGGACAAGGACTTGGCGGCCGAGATCTTCGCCAACTTGGCCAACGAGCAGCAGGAGCAGCTCATCGGTGCCATCACCGACGAGGAGCTGCAGCACCTGATGAAGGGTCTGATGATCGACGACGCGGTCGACATGCTCGGTGAGCTGCCGGCCAACCTCGTCAATCGCATCTTACGTCATACATCACCTGGTACGCGTACACTCATCAACCAATTCCTCCTCTACCCCGAGTTCTGCGCCGGCTCGATCATGACCGCCGAGTTCGTCCAGCTGAAGAAGGAGATGACGGTCAAAGAGGCCATCGACCATATCCGGCGCGTCGGGGAGAACAAGGAGACGATCTACACCTGTTATGTCACCACCCAGTTCCGGAAGCTCGAAGGCATCATCTCAGTGCGTACCCTCCTGCTCTCCGACGACAACGATATCCTCGAGACCTTGATGGAGCCGGACTTCATCTCGGTGACCACCACCGACGACCAGGAGTTGGTCGCCGACCTCTTCCGCCGCTATGACTTGCTCTCCATCCCGGTCGTCGACCACGAGAACCGGCTTGTGGGAATCATCACCGTCGACGATATCATCGACGTCATCGAGGAGGAGAACACCGAGGACTTTGAGAAGATGGGTGCGATGCTCCCCAGTGACAAGCCCTATCTGAAGACCGGTGTCTTCGTCTTGGCCAAGAACCGGATCGCCTGGTTGATGATCCTGCTCATCAGTGGGATGATCACCGGTAGCATCCTCGCTCGTTTCGAGGATGCCTTTTTGGTCTTGCCGATCCTCGTCTCCTTCATCCCGATGCTCACCGACACCGGCGGCAACGCCGGCAGCCAGAGCTCAACGCTGATCATCCGCGGTATGGCGGTCAACGAGATCTCCATCAAGGATATGTGGATCGTGCTCTTCAAGGAACTGCGTGTCGCCCTGCTGGTGGGATTCGTCCTCGCCTTCTTCACTGCGCTGCGCGTCTACTTCACCGGCTACGGCTTCATGGTGGCCCTGACGGTGGGCATCGCCCTCTATTCGACGGTGGTGATGGCCAAGACAATCGGCGGTATCCTCCCCATGGCAGCCAAGAAGATCCACATGGACCCCGCCATCATGGCCGCACCCCTGATCACAACGATCGTCGACGCCTTCAGCTTGATCCTATACTTCACCATCGCCAAGCAACTGCTCCACCTCTGAGTGGGAGTGGCTGGCCAAGAAGCCCAGGGCATGCTCCTCGGAGAGTGGTTTGGCAAAGAGGTATCCTTGTAGCATGTCACAGCCATACTTCTTGAGGTAGTGCAACTGCCGCTCCTCCTCCACCCCCTCGGCGATGGTACAGTGGCCGAGCTTGTGTGCCATTGAGATGATATCGCTGGTGATGGAGTGCCCTTCGCTGATACGGGCAAGCTTGTCGACGAAGAACTTGTCGATCTTCAGGTAGTCCACCTCAAGCTCGCGCTCGCGGGCCAAGGAGGAGTATCCGGTGCCAAAGTCATCGATGGCGATCTTGATGCCCGCGTTGCGCAGCGGCTTGAGGATCCGGTTGATCTCCTGGTAGTTGGTGGCAAAGATCGACTCGGTGATCTCAAGGCAGATGTTCTCGGCATCGACCCCCATCGCCCTGATCGTCCTCAGGATGTTGGGTGAGAAGCCCTGCTTGAGCAACTGCAACGCCGAGATATTGATCGATACGGTCAGATTGTCATACCCCTGCTTGTTGAGTGTATCGAGGAAGCGCAATGCCTCGATGATGATGGACTCGCCGAGGGGGATGATGAGCTTGGTCTTCTCGGCCATGGGGATGAACTCCAATGGGCTGATGGTTCCCAGTGTGGGGATATCGAGGCGGACGAGCGCCTCAAAGCCTGCGACCGCTCCGTCGGCGATGGTGATGATCGGCTGGTAGAGCAGGTAGAGGCGCCCGTTGCCCTCCCCTGAGGCGATGGCACTGAGCTCTGAGGTGATCTGCTCCTCGCGGTAGAGCTGTGTCTCCATCTGCTCATCGAAGAAGAGGTACGGGCTGTTTGAACCCCACCGCTGGAGCGCTTGTTCGCTGACTACCAGGAGCTTGCGGATCAAGTCCTGTGCGTCGCCTCCCCGTTGACCGATCTCCAGAATCCCGATGCCCCATCCGATGCCCTCCATCGCCAAGAACGTACTCAGCTCCTCAGAGATGGTGTTGGCAAGACTCTTCAACTCCCCTTTGCCTGCATACCCCTGGATGAAGAAGACAAACTGATACTCGTGGATCACCGAGAGGGTATAGCTCGGCTTGCACAACATCGTAAGTTGCTGGGCCACGTTCTTGAGGATCTCCTGTGAGTAGAGGAAGCCATAGGTCATCGCCGAAGAGTGGAGGTTGGAGAGGTTGACCGCCACCAAGGCGGCTTGTTCACGTCCCCGTCCCGTCCCCTGGTTCTTCAAGAGCTCCTCAAGGTACCGACGGTTGTAGAGGCCGGTGGCCAGATCATGCTGGGAGTGGTAGCGCAGCTCCGCCTCAACGTGCTTGCGGTAGTTGATGGAGAGGATCAACCCTTCGAGCTCCTCGACCTTGCCATCCTCATTGACGATTCCCTGGCCGAGCTCCCACACCCACTTGCGCTCCCCATCTTTGGTGATGATCTCATACTCGCCCGAGTATGAGCGGCCACCGGCGATGGCCTCCTGCCACTCTCGGTGGACCTGCGCGGTATGAGAGGGGGCGACGATCTCGTTGAAGGAGAGTTCGCGGTTGTTGAGCAGACTCTCCACGGTGTAGCCGGTCAAACGCTCACACCCCGGTGAGATGTAGAGCATCGTCCAGTCGGCATCGTTCTTGCATCGATACGCCATGCCCGGCAGGTGGGAGAGGAGCACCCCCTTGCTCCGTTCGCTCTCCTTGAGCGAGCGCTCGATCATCTTGCGCTCGGAGATGTCCTGAACCAAGCAGATATGGTTGTAAAAGTCATCGCCCCCGACATTGATGGGGGCAACGACGATCTCTGCCCAGACGGTCGAACCGTCGGGGCGCACGTATCGCTTCTCCAGCGTATAGGAGCCGATCTCCCCGGCAAGGAGACGGCGAAACGGCTCTCGCTCCCGCTCCAAGTCCTCCGGGTGGGTGATGCCCGACCAACCGAGGCGCAGCAGCTGCTCCTTGGAGTAGCCGACGATCTCTTCGAAGCGGGGGTTTACGGTGAGGATCTCATCGATGACGGTGTTGCCCGGGCTCAGACCATGGCTGATGGTGATGCCGATGGGCGCTTGGCCGAAGATGGCGTCAAAGCGTTCAGCCCGTTCCCGGATGCTGCTGGCGATCGCCTCCTCTTCTTGGGCAAGGGCGAGGGGGTCGTCACCGGCAAACGCGGCCTCCAGCTCCTGTCGTTCCACTGATCGTACCGTGAGGCTATCGCCCAAGAGTGATTGGATCAATTGAATACTCTCTGCTTCCAGGCCATGAATCAATAGTTGTCTCATGTGGTGAACGCTCCTTGCCTTTCAGGTGACCAATACAATCTTAGGCTCACAGTGTGACCCAAGCTGCACGCCTTGCAATTGTCGAATAGAGGCGGTATGCGAACAATCTACACTTCCACCCAATCATGCATGATCGAGCAGTCCCCATCGGGGGGCCTCGTCAAAGACAGTATCTGTTCTGGATGGTACAAGCAGAGTTGTGCTTACCGCAAGGCTTTGGCCGAGCTGCGTTCCACCAATTCCATGGGAATCTCAATGACCCCGCCTTGATGCTCGCCATCGATGAGGGCGACAAGCTCCTTGATGGTCTGCTGGGCCATCAACTCGTAGTCGGCCCGGAAGGTGGTGATGGGTGGGGAGAAGTACGCCGAGACGGCGATATCGTCAAAGCCGATGACCGAGACTTGGTCGGGAACTTTGATCTTCAGTGCCTTGAGCGCATTGATGGCACCGATGGCCGTGAGGTCGTTGGCTGCAATGATGGCGGTCGGAAACTCCCGGTGGTCGGCAAAGTACTCCTTGACGTACTCATAGGCAAGGTCCTCTTTGAAGTCGGCGTTGCCGAGGATACAGGTGACACCGCGCTCCTTCAGCTCCGCAAGGGCTTGGGCCACCCCCTTTTGCCTCCGCTGTGCGGGAAGTCGCTTCAAGCTCGAACCGATGTACATCAGGCGTGTGTGCCCCTCATTGGCCAGGCGCATGACTGTATCATAGGCACACTTTTGGTCATCCATATTGACCAGCGAGATGTTCGGTGAAGGGGAGCGCTCCTCCTGGTTGACCAATACGACCGGGTAGCCTCGGCTGTTGATCCGTTCAAACCCCGCGCTGCCGCTCTCAAGGCCGAAGATGATCGCCCCCCGGATGAGCGAGGAGGAGAAGAGCTGCTCAAGCTCGGCGATTGCGTGCTGACTGTCGGTAATGGTAACCAACACCTTCAAGTCGAACTTCTTTGCCTCGACGAGGATGTAGTTGGTAAAAAGGGTGGCAAAGTGACTGGTGATCCGGCTCACCCCGTCGGTGACCCCGCTGAAGGTGGAGACGAAGCTGATGATCTGTTCCTTCTTGCCGACAAGACTTCGCGCATGGGTGTTGGGAGCAAAGTTGTACTGCTTGAGACAGCGCTCGATCTTATCGATGCTTTTTTGGGAAATTCCCCCCTTCCCATTCAAGTACTTTGAAAGGGTAATTCGTGAGATCCCAATGATTTCAGCCATCTCCTTGGTCGTCATAATTCCTCTTAATTATCACAGATATATAGGATTACTATAAGCCGTACGGCCTGCCTCGTCAATGCACTCAACCCGGACGTACCGTTTGTTGCGTCGAAGGGGAGCGGTGAACTCGGTGATACCTGCCCCGAGTCTGCGCACAAAATTCCCCTCCTCTCCCTTGAAGACGATCCGTTGCACCGGGGAGCAGGAGACGTGGACCACGCCATCCTCGACAAAGAAGTCATGGATTACAGGCCCTCCACTTGCGTAGAAGTGGCCCGCCTCCAATGCGGCGATGATGGCCTCGTGGCTGCGTTGCGATGCCTTGACCATCACCCAGCCTCCGAAACTGTCGCACTCAAAATGGTCGAACGGCCACCCGGGGCTTGTGGTGTAGCCATTGTGGTTATCATCGGTGGCCAAGCCCCACCACCCTTTGCCATTGCGCAGCCCCGCATCCCAAAAGTACGCGTTCTCTCCGACCCGGTCGTGGTACTCGGTGCCATAGTTGAGCACCTCCAGCGCGAAGAAGCAGTCATACCCCTCCACATCCCGATACTCCAGGCGCGACCAGTCGGGGTGGTTGAGCATGATGAGGTACCCTTGCCGTGCCCGTTCGATGAAGCGGCGCGTCGCCTCGTCATCGGCGACATCGAACTCCTCCCCGTTGTGAAAGAGGCTCTGCTCTCCCTTCTGGTAGAAGTTGATGTGGGCCCGTTTCCCGTTGAGATAGCAGGTCAGCTCGAAGCCCGGGATGAGGATCAGGCCCTCATGGTGGTATCGTGCGTAGATGTTGTGGTCAGTGAGTGAGAAGAAATCATATCCACGTGCGCGATACCCCTCGAGGACCTGCTCTGGGGCGAGGTCGCCGTCGGAGACGGTGGAGTGGGCGTGGAGGTTACCCTTCAGCCAGTGCCCTTGGGATGGGACAAAGTCTTTGTATGCCATACTCACCGTCTCCTTCAGCGTCTTGTTACTTCACGAACTTGTCGTAGTATGCACCACGCTCATCAAGGACCTGCTGCAGCTTGTTGTCAAGCAGCTTCTTGTACTGCTCACTGTAGACCTCTTCGAACTTGCCTTCCGGTGCATTCATCACCTTGAAGACCATCTCGACGATCAAGGTCTGCAAGAGCGGGACATACTGGTCGCTTGGAAGCGCTGCGCCGATGAGGTAGGCATCGTAGAAGCGGTTCTTGTCGTAGCGGATGTCGAACTCCGCCTCAAAGTACTCCATCGGAACGTGGGGGAACTCGCCCTTGCGGTTCTCGAGGAAGTTCTCCTTGCCGAAGAACGGGGTACGGGTGAGCATATCCAAATCGCCGCCGCTGGCGAATCCCATCGCCTTCAGCTCATCCTTGGACTTGAGCACCGGGATACCCTTCTCGTTGATGGTGCTACCCTCACCGAAGATGAAGTACTCGAGGTTCAGGGCGTTCTCACGCTTTGAGATCCACGAGAAGTACTTCATGATGGCATCGATCTTCTTCTCCGAGGCCTTCGGGACGTAGGCGTAGTTGGAGACCGGCTGGGCCGAGGGGATCAGGTGGTTGCCATCGGCATCCTCAAGGGTGTCGACCGGCCACATCTGGTAGCCAGGAATCGTGCTGTAGGCGTGGAGGGCTTCATCCCCATCGCTGTTCAACAGGAAGACGACTTTGCCGCTGGCCAGGCTCTGATTATACCTCGTCTCATCCACATCGACTGCGAAGTCGCGGGGGATGATACCATCAAGGACGAAGCGGTTGAGCTGGCGCAGGCCCTCCTTTCCACCGGGCTTGAGGACGTTGGTGAAGGTCGGTTCATACTGGTAGTTGATCCGCTCATCGGCCCTGCTGGTGTAGGAGAGGATGAAGTTGGTGTACTTGCCGTCGGTGATCTTGCCGCCGAATGCGTAGGGGATCATATCCGGATACGCCTTCTTCGCCGCATAGAGGACCGTGATGAGCTCATCGCGGGTGGTCGGCATCTTCATGCCCATCGCCTCGACGATGTCCTTGCGGATGTACTGGTTGTGTGACCGACCGTAGATCTCGAAGATCCTCGGCAGTGCATACTGCTTGCCCTCGAACTGGGTCTGCAACAGTGCGGTCTCCGCCTTGCCCAACCACTCGGGATCGAGACGGTTGACGTAGGGGGCGAGGTCGATCAAGCCACCTTGGCTGCCGTAGGTCGCCACGCGCTCCTTGTCGTACGTCATGATGACATCCGGGGCATTGCCGGCAGCCAGCATCGAGTTGACCGTGTTGTCGGCGCCACTGCGGACAATTGGGACAAAGGTGACGCGCACCCCATCCGGCTCGAGGTTGCTGTTGATCCAGCGGGTGAGGCGGTTGTTCACCGTCGAATCCCCACCGGGATACTCATTGCCCCGTTCATAGACCATCACTTTGATCTCGGTGATGTCCTTCGCTGCGCCCTTCTCGCTGACGGCAGCACTGAAGAGCATCGTTGCAGCGAGCAACAGACTCAAAACGACTACTAATGTTCTTTTCATAGTCTTGCGTCGGTATTTTCCGACCCTCCTTACGTATTCTTAAGGTGCACGCACCTTAGGTTCCCATTCTTTGGAAACGGGTAAATGAGCCCGCCTCCTCCTCAGTCGCCACCCGAAGCACCCAGCAGTTGGTCCTTCCATGGGAGACCAACTCATGACCGGCAAATGGACCGGTTTCAGTGGCTGTCAGGCCGTTCTCAGCAAAGATTTCAACGTAGACCGTCCCCTTGCGCATGAACCACCGCTGGGGACCTCTGATCACTTCATCGAAGCGGTCGATCGGCACATAGGCGTGGGTAAAATCGACCTCCCCGTACACCAGATCGAAGGAGAGGGTGACGGTACTTCCCTCCTGATGTACGCATGGGATGGTCCCGTTGCCGGCAAAGTAGGCGGGCCGGCCACTGCCGAAGGGGGCATATTCGCCAGGGTGGTTGATCCAGATCTGAGTATCGACATCGCCGATCATCAGGTGCACCATATGCTCCTGCAACCCCGCTCGCGCTGGCCCCTCCCATTGGGCGCTGGCAAGGATGTAGTGGTGACTCTTCATCACCTTCAACGGGATGTTGCACGCCGTCGCTGTCGATACAACGAGGGTGGGCTCGCCTCGCCGGTACTGCTCGATGATCAGCTGGGGTACCTCGTAGGAGCTGAGGGCGAAGAGCGTGGTCGCATAGGTGTGGTGATTGAGATACCCCTGGCCAAAGGCGATGAAGTTGATGGCAGACGCCTCGCCGACCCGGCATCCGATGAGGTTCTTGAAGTACGTGCGCCCGTAGGTGGAGGCCATCACACCGCGGTAGCTGTTGATCGCCATGATGGAGAAGGTCTCTGCAAGCGCCCGGGCAGCCAGGGCTCTGATCTCATCGTCCTGGGCCAACTCCCTGAGGCTGATGAGGGCGATGAGGTCGATGGGGATGTAGACCGAGGAGTTCCACTCCTCATAGCCATGGGTGAAGAACCGATCGAACCACGCCACGAGAAGCGCTTTTGCCCGCTTGGCCTGCTCAGCACCACTTCGTCCGCTGGCGGTGAATGTATCGCTGCCAAAGAGCTCTGCGGCGAGCAGCTGGCCGGCGTGGAAGTTGATGGCATGGTTCTCGCTGAAGAACCACATCACATCAGTGCCGGGTTCATCGTGGTGGTAGCGGTAGGCGAGCAGAACCGCCTTCATCCGTTGCAGCAGTGCCGGCGGGAAGAGGCGCTGCTCCACGCCACGGTGATAGGCCCACACCAACGCACAGAGACGGAAGTCGGAGCAGTCGTAGCGCAGTTCCATTCGGATCAATTCATCGTTGAGGATCTTCAGCCAGCAGGCCTCCTCATACCCCAAGAGTGCCATGGCGAGGCCACGTTGCAAGGAGTCGACGCCGTGTGTGGCGATGAAGGCGAGTGCTTGGGCTTTGCGTTCGCTGATGAGGGGTGCCGGCTCGGTGATGAGAGCGTGGTCGTAGTACTCGAACTCCAAGAGCTTGGAGAGGGTGACCGCCCCGATGGTGAGCGAGAGGTTCACTTGGGCCATCCCGACCTGGCCGGCAAAGAGATCGGGCAGGACGCAGGTTCTCTCCCCTGCCCTGATGGCCAGTCTTGTCGTTGTGCTGCGTCGCTTCAGATGGGCATCGGTGAGCGTAGCGGTGACACCAAGGTCGAGGTGTTCAACGGCTTCCTGTTCAAAGCGGAGGGTGATGGGCCGCTGTCCATCGTAGTTGAAGCGGTCACTCGAGGCCGAGGAGAGGAAACTCCTGGCCTCCTCGACTCGCACAGGGTCGATGTCATCCTCGATGGTCACCTCGATCGGGGTGTCTCCCTCCAGGTATTGCAGGTGGACGAAGAGCTGGGTGTCACGCTCTGCGTAGTCGTCGACGGTGATGGAAAGCCGCCGCTTCTCCTTGCCCACCACCAGAGAGAGGTCATGGCTCGTCGCCTGGTTGCGCCGGTACTCACAGAAGTTGAGGATAGTCTGCGAAGCGAAGGTCACCTCAAGCGCACTGGCGCTGGTGAGGCGAAGGAGAATCGGTGCACTCTCTTGGCTGCTGAGGTCGACCACCACCGAGAAGCGCAGCGCAAGCGGGCGCTTGAAGAAGGCGCTGTACTCGATGCGCTCGCTCTCCATCGGCCAGTGGACCGTATACGGCCCATCGATGGCCCCAAGGTGGCCTCTAGCCTGCTGTTCCCCTTCGTATTGGCGCCTGGCAGGGGAGATGATGTCGCTCCAGAGCACAGGACCCTCCTCTACCAGATCGTAGGGGGCGGGCGTTGGGGTATAGCGGGTCTTTTTCAGCGCCGAGACCATGGCGATGGGGATGGCCTGGCCGCGTTGGACGGAGTAGGTGTAGCTCATGTCCACCTCCCCGGTCCCGAGACCGGCGCCATCGCCTCGTAGGAGATTCTGCCCCACTGCCAGTCGTCGATGATCACGGCGTTCCCCTCCTCGGTCGGGGTGAGCGTGGTGATCGCACCACAGAACTCCTCCCACCCGATCTCCCCCTCACCGGCGATGCGGACATACCAGGTGTTGGTAATGCCGCCACTGGTCAGCTCGCGCCCCTCAAGGGAGGCAAAACGCGCCCCCTCAAGCCCATTGGCAACCCAGATGCCCACGTAACAGCCCTGCCTGCGACCGATGAAGGCTGAGTCGGTCCTCTCTACATCTTCAAACGCTGCTTGGTCGAGGATCAGGTGGGTGAAGTCAGCTTCGACGTATGGCTGGATACGCTCATGATAGCGGTACGTGATCAC
>JALOBD010000064.1 GCA_023228445.1 Sphaerochaeta sp.
CGGGCGAGGTCGGTGACGACCTCCTCATGGGTCATGGCAAGGACCATGTCGCGCCCGACGCGGTCCTTGAAGCGGCTCATCTCCCGGTCGATGGAGTAGTAGCGTCCCGTCTCCTTCCACACATCGGCGGGGTTGATCAGCGGCATCAGGATCTCCTGGCCTCCAATCCTATCCATCTCCTCCCGGATGATGGTCTCGATCTTGGTCACCGCTCGGAACCCGAGGGGCAGCAGGTTGAAGATACCGGCCCCCAACTGACGGATGAACCCCGCTCGAAGCAGGTATTCATACCCCTTGCTGTCGGCACTGTTGGGTGCCTCGCGCAGGGTTCTGGAAAAGAGTTTGGACATCCTCATCGCTTGCTCTCCTTGGCAGGCATTGTAGCAAATGAGAAGGCTCCTTCTCAAGGCGTGGTGCTTTGTTCCCAACCATGCGCTTGCATGGTATACTCGCCGCATGAGCACCAATAGATTCGAAGCGGAGCGAGGCGCGGTCGCCGACTACATGAGACGGCTCTATGACCGGGGCCTGACGACGGCCAGTGGGGGAAACATCAGCGTGAGGCTGGACAAGAATCACTTCCTCATCACCCCATCGGCACTGGACAAAGGGCGCTTGGTCGCCGATCAGATTGCCGTCGTCACCATCGAGGGGAAGAACCTCACACCGCACCTCCGCCTCTCCATCGAGACGGAGATGCACCGGCTCATCCTCCTCTCCCGTGACGATGCGATGGCGGTCGTCCACGCCCACCCCACCTACGCCTCGGCGTTCACCGCCTTGACCCGGGAAGGCCAGGTTGCCATCGACACCCACCTCATCGCCGAATCCTACTACATCCTGGAGGACCCGATCTTCGTCGACTACCGCCTCATGGGGACGGTGGACCTCGCCGAGCAAGTCGCCATCAAGGCCTTCGACCACGATGTGCTGCTCCTGGAGAACCACGGGGTGCTGACCATCGGTACATCATTGCTGGATGCCTTTGACAAGATCGAGCTCTTGGAGCGGGCCAGCGAAATGACAGTGGTCACCCGCTTGATGAAGAGCGTTGGGTGTGAGCTCCACCCCCTTGGAGAGGGGCGGTTGGCACAGCTCATGCGCATGAAGTATGGGCCGGCGCGATGAAGCTTGAGCTTGAACGGATCCCGGTCTGGGATGGGGTGAGAAGCGGGAGCGAGTGCTATGTCTGTGACTTGATGGGTGAGGCGCAGAGCGATGCCATCAACTTCTACCTCGGCAGTTCGGTGATGAACCCCGAGACGCGGGTACGGGTCAACGAAAACGGCTTCTGCCCCTCCCATTGGCAGATGCTGCTGGCGGCGAACAAACCCCAAGGCCTCTCTCTGATGGCCGACACCTACTTGGGTACCACACGGGAGCGGTTGCGTGACTCGTTGGCCGACCTCTCCCGGGCCAAGGGGAGGCGATCGGCCAAGGCGGCCGTGGCTCGCTTTGCTGAGCAGATCTTCCGCCGTGAGGCGGGGTGCTTGGTCTGTACCGCCATGGAGGGGCGGCTGATGCGCTACCTCTTCACCACCGCCTACCTTTGGGAGCAGGAGGAGGAGTTTCGAAGCGCGCTGCTCGTCTCAAAGGGGTTTTGTCTCCACCACTTTGTCCTGCTCCTCAAGCGGGGACAGGAGGCGGTCTCCAAGGGCCGCTACGATGCATTCGTCGCTGAGATGACACGTCTGGAAACCGAAAATCTTGATCGCATCGCCCGTGACCTCCACTGGATGACACAGATGTACAAGTCGGAGAACCGCGATAAGGAGTGGAACGGCAGCGAAGATGCCCACCGCCGGGGGGTGGACAAGATGACCGGCCTGCACCGGGTCATCGACCCGGTGTAGCGGCCCTTCTTCCTCGCTTCTTCGCGCTGATGCCCAACAGCAGCTGACCTTCGTCGCTGCCTTGGTCGCGCTCACGCAGGCGCACCACGGTGTGGGTACCCTTGCGATAGTGGTAGTAGTCGACGGCGTCGCGCCGTACCCGGTAGAGGAGGTGGTACTCCTTCTCCTTGAGAAAGGCGATGCCGAAGACCAGCGTACACCCCCGCTCCTTCAACGACCGCAACTGCTCCTGCTGGGAAGCGGTGAGGTAGGTGGTGGAGATGACCAGGGCCAGCCAGAGATTGTCTCCTCGGTCATGGATCACCACATCGGCTCCCGCTGTCATGATATCGATATGGAGCGGTTGTGAAGGGTGGGTGATGGTGAGACCCAGGTGGGTGGCCAGCGCATGGGCGATGCTCGCCTTGGCCTTCGGCCACGTCAGGAGGATTGAATCCTCCTCGACGAACTTCTTGATCGAGGCCTTGAGCGTCTCAAAGAGTGCCGGTTCGCTTGCCATCGCCATCTCTTATGCAAAGGTTACCGACCACTCCATCCGCGCGACCTTGGAGATGGTCGTGTAGATCGAGCAGTAGCGGGTTGCCGTCTCGAATGCCTTGGTGAACTTTGCCTGGTCGTCCGCTCCGGTTGCCGTCACCTTCACGGTGACCCAATCCAAGGTGGTGGGCACCTCGCTCCGCTTCTCCCCGTCGATCTCGAAGCTTACATGCTCCCAAGCGACTTTCATCTTCCTGGCCAAGTCGGCGAAGGTTGAGAAGAGGCAGCCGCTGAGCGCGCCGAAGAGGTAGTCATAGGGCGAGCTGCCCGACTCGATGGCGAAACTCTTGCCTCGGTCGGTGACGAATTGCCAGTGGCCGGGAACGAAGTCAGCACGAATATGTTTTACATTTGCCATGATATATACTCCTGTTCACCCCATCATAGCCCAACAGGAGTGATATTTCCAGCAATTGGTCTCCCATCATCCAATAGTCGGGTCACTGTAGTCACTTTGACGGCCAAGCTGGATCTTGAATTGACTTCGATCACCCCGATACCACTCAAGGACGTACTCGACCTTTATGTCACCTGTAGCAGCCCAGAGGCTGGTGCTGTATAGCACCGGGCTGCCCGGAGCAATTTTCAATAACTCGGCTTCTCTTGAAGCTACGGGAATGGCCTCAATCGTACGTTCTGCGTTTTGCAGGAAATATTGATAGTCACTTTCAATAATTGTATGTAAGGAACGTTCCTTCAAGTCTTCATCTTTGGTTTGGAAGTCAGGGAAGAGGTGTGCGGGAAGGTACGATTGTTGGATTACCACTGGCCATCCATCTACGAAGCGGAGGCGCCGTATCACCCATACCAGAGCCTTATTGGGGATGTTCAATTGGCGAGATACAAAATTGTGACTCTGCTCTTGTGTCAAAGATAGGACAAACGTCTCTGGCTCAAGGCCGTGGTAACGCATCTCTCGATTGAAATCTTCAAGGGCCCAGCGGGTGTCCCGACTGATTTTTTGCTTTCGGACAAATGTTCCCTGCCCCGCTCTCCTCGTCACCAACCCTTCCTCAACCAACTCAAGGATTGCTTGTCGTATTGTTTGCCTGCTCACACCAAATTGCAGACAGAGTTCTTTCTCCGTCGGTAGCGATGCTCCATTTTCACTTCCCTGAATCCATAGGGCCAATTCGCTTTTTACTTGTTTGTATAGAGGGACTGAAGAATTGAAATCAATCGTACTTTGGGTATGTTCTCCATCCATCGGTTCGGTCCTCATGTAACAACGGTGATTATGTTCGAGTATAGGCCCATACCAAATATATTGCAACAGGATACATACATACAAAATGTATTTGACAGCAGTATATTTCTGTGGAATACTAAAAAAAACCTTAAGGAGGTTCGTATGCGAAAATTGCTAAGTATGGCATTGATTATGGTTATACTCGGGGCAATGTTGGCCTCACCCCTTGCCGCTGCCGGTAAAAAAGAAGCAAGCCCGTCAGGGTTCAAGGAAGAGGTATATTGGACCGCAGAGGGGTATGACTATGATGCGCTGGTAAAGGCCGCACAGGCAGAAGGATCGTTGGTGGCACGATGGCAGAGTGGTCGAGCCCCACAAGCAGCCGAGGTCTTTGAAAAAAAGTATGGGATCAAGACAGTTGCCAGTCCGAGGTTTGACGACTCCGAGAACATCGAGCGCTTGAGACGTGAGTATCAGGCGGATAACGTTCAAGTCGATATCTTGGGGATGGACGATGGGGCAATCATCCTCTCCGAGTTCATTCCCAATGACATGGTTGTCACCTGGACCCCACCGGACTTGGCCGAGTACATTAGCAAAGCCGAGCAATATCCGCAGGTTGTATACTGGCAACCCTGTGTGCTTGGATTCAACAATGCAGTGTACGCAGAATCACCGGTCAAGAACCTTTGGGAGTTGACCGAAGAGAAGTGGAGAGGACGATTTGTCACCTGTGACCCGCAGATTCAGCCCTACATGTGGCACTTCTTTGCAGCGGTGATCGATCATGCCGATGAGTTTGAAGCTGCGTACGAACAGCTGTACGGGAAGAAATTGGTCACTCAATACGAGAATGCGGGGTGGGACTGGGTCGCAAAGATTTTTGCCAATAACCCCATTGCCGTAGAACACGATACCGAAGTATCGAAGGCGATCGGTTCTCCTGGACAAACGAATCCCCCGGTGGGAATCCATACCCTTACCCGGCATCGGGATGCTAAAGAGCAAAACCTGAACCTCGGTTTTGATCCTAACATCGTACCGGCTGTTGGGTTTGCGCTACCGACGTATATGGTCATCCCCACCAAGGCACCTCATCCGAATGCCGCAAGGCTTTGGGCCCGATTTTTGTTGACTGAGGAGGGGAGTTTCCCATGGACCAACACAGTCGGCAGCTTCTCCCCCAACCAGCAGATCCAAGCAAGCGCCGACAACCCGTACACATCCTCTTGGGGCCAGTGGCTTGATGTGCTCTTGTTGTTTGATCCGATGCAGTCGGCAGCTGTTCGTCGTGATCTCATCGATATGTGGTTGATGTCACAAAAGAAATAGACAGAAGCAGACATTGAGTCTTATGGTATGAGTAGCGGCGCATGCATGGTGCATGCGCCGTCTACAAGGTGAAATTCTGAGCAAGGAGCCTGTGTTGAAAAACACTAATCGAAAGAACGAAGTGCCGAAGAAGAGGATCAGGGATGGGTTACTGCTCATGGGCGCAACCCGTGGGCCGTTCAGGAGAATGGCTCGACACATAAAAAATCCGACGTGGGTGTTGGGGATTGTATTGGCGTTGGTATTAACGTATTTGATTGCAATCCCAGTCGTCATGTTGGTCTTGGAATCTATTCAAGTGCACTCCATAGATGCTGTGTACTTTCAACAAAAAACCGGGTCGTTTACGCTCAATTACTTCAAGCGAGCCATCACTTCCAAGGTGGCAAGTGTCCTCTTTTTGCAACCGTTGCTGAATACGCTGCTCATAGCGACCATCATTACGATTACCACCACGGTGATCGGATATATTCTTGCATGGTTGCTCGTCAGAACCGACTTGAAATTGAAGAAGCTTTACTCGAGTTTGTCTGTCATCCCATTTATGCTCCCCTCCTGGAGTTATGCCGCAGCGTGGGTGACGCTGTTCAAGAACAGAAAGATGGCGGGTGCGCCTGGTATTCTTGAAGTGATGGGTTTCATGATTCCGGATGCTGTTTCGTACGGCCCGTTGCCGATCATCGTATGCTTGACCATGCATTTTTTTCCGCTGGCATTCCTGATGTTTGGCAATGCATTCCAGCGCATTGACAGTCAGTTGGAGGAGTCGGCGCAAATCCTTGGGGCCAATAAAGCCCAGATAGCCCGTTACATCCTTCTTCCCGTGATGCGCCCGGCGATTATGTCAACAATTCTGTTGACTTTTGCCCGATCGGTTGGAACCTTCGGTACGCCGTATACATTGGGACGGCCGGTTCGGTTCAACACCCTTTCAACTTCGCTGTATTTCACACACCAATCCAGTGAACCCGGTGTCATGGCCGTCATTGCCTTGGCAATGCTGATGATTGGAGCGACCCTGGTAGCCCTTGACGTATACGTGTTGCGCGAATACCGACGGTTTGTCACGATGGGTGGAAAGGGACAGATGTCGCGACCACTCGTCCTTGGAAAATCACAGTGGATGATGAACCTACTGGTTGCATTGTTCCTGTTCACCGTGATCGTCGTTCCCTTGGGAGTGTTGTTCTTGTCAACAATCATGATTACTCCAGGCTGGTTTGTGAAGAGCAATTTTACGTTACAGTTCTGGTTTGCCAAAGAGACGAAGGTGCGTGAGGCGGTCTCCGGGCTGCTCAGAGATCCAAATCTCTTGAAGGTCGGTTGGACCAGTATCAAGGTGGCAGGTATCGGAGCGATCGCCTGTGGTTTCATTGGAACCTTGGTGGGATACTCGATTGTCAGATTGCAGCAGAGCAACATCAGCAAATACCTGAAACAAATTTCATTCTTGCCATATCTCGTGCCAGGGATTGGATTCGGCGCCGCCTACCTTGTGCTCTTTGCCACAGGCCGAGGGCCGATACCTGCGCTCTATGGCACACTGTTGCTCATGATCATGGCGATGAGTGTCATGTATCTACCCTTGACGACACGCTCAAGTATCACTTCCATGGCGCAGATGGGGGTGGAACCGGAAGAAGCCGCGATGATTCTTGGAGCAGGGTGGAGAACAAGGATGACGAAGATTGTGATTCCAATCCAAAAGAAGTCGCTCTTCAGTGGAATACTGCTGGCGTTCGTACAAGGGATGAAGGAGTTGAGCTTGGTAATCATGTTGGCAGTACCAGGCCTGGAGGTGTTGACAACGCTTTCCATCCGCTACACCGACAACGCATTGATGCAGATGTCCAATGGGGTAATCCTGGTGATCGCGCTGTTGACGTTTACCCTGACAGCAATCGCTCAGCGGCTGACGAAAACGAATTTTGCTCAAGGCATTGGTGGTTGAAGTAAAAAAGAGAAGAGGAAAGCCCGATGACTGATATTTATCTTGAACGTATTGTAAAACGATTTGGTCCAGATGCTTTGGCCGTGGATGATTTTTCTCTCCACGTTGCCCCTGGAAGTTTTGTCTGCTTGCTTGGGCCTTCAGGGTGCGGGAAAACCACCACGCTGAGAATGATCTCTGGCCTCGAGCGGGTTGACAGCGGTGTTGTCACCATCGGCGGAGAGGTGTTCGACTCACCACAACAGAATATTTTCGTGAAACCAGAAAACCGAAGATTGGGGCTGGTGTTCCAAAGCTATGCGCTCTGGCCCCATATGACGGTGGAGGAGAACGTTGAGTTCGGCCTCAAGATGCAAAGAGTTGATAAGGAAGAGCGGACCAAGATCATCACCGGCTCGTTGAACCTATTGCGGATGGAATCCTACCGAAAGCGCTACCCTGCCCAGCTGAGCGGAGGACAGCAACAACGAGTCGCACTTGCCCGTATGTTGGCGGTGCAGCCCCACATCCTCCTTCTCGACGAGCCCCTATCGAACTTGGATGCAGCCCTTCGCCTTCAGATGCGGTCGGAGTTGAAATCGTTGCACGAACGATTGGGAAACACCATTGTCTTTGTCACCCACGATCAGTTGGAAGCGATGAGCTTGGCCACTCATGTGGCGGTCATGAATGAGGGACGCCTCGAGCAATATGCCGATCCAATGACCATATACCAGAAGCCCGCAACAGACTTTGTTGCGACGTTTGTCGGCAGCCCACCTATGAATATGGTTGAATTCTCTGATGCAACTGGATGGAGGGGAAGGCTCCTTGAGCAGGTGGCGCAAAGCTATGATCTTGCAGATCGAAAGGACCGGATTGGGAAAATTGGATTCAGGCCTGAGGCCGTGTCCCTCGTGTCAGCCCGTGCTGAGAAGAAGGAAGGGAGCAAAGAGATCAAGATAGCGGGGAGGGTCAAGGCGGTGCTACCCACTGGTCCCGAGGTGGTCATCAGCGTGGTTGTCGAGGAATCTGAATATTATGTGGTCGCTCCAACAAATGGTGGGGTCGAAAACGGGGAGAGCGTTCAGTTGGTTGTCCCTCTCGAGCACATTCACATCTTCGACCGACAAGGCATGAGATTGTAGGCGAGGGGGAGCAGTCAATGAGTGAGATACAGCGTATTGAATACGCTTTGCATTCGGTATCCGAATACATTCGTGAGAAATACCGTACGCGTGATACGTTGGAGATTGCTACAAAGGCGAACACAACAGACTTCCTAACAGAGGTTGATATCACGGTGCAGAAGGTACTAATCAACTATTTGAGATCACAGTACCCAGACGACGTCATGATAGCGGAAGAGTCCGGCCTCGATTCCATTGGCACATCGATCCCGCAGCGGTGCTGGATGGTGGATCCTATCGATGGGACGCAGAATTTTCTGCGGGGCCTGCTTCCTGAGTTCGGTGTCAGCATTGGGTTCCTGCAAGATGGGGAGCCGGTTGCAGGTGGGGTGATCTTTCCAATAACCGGTGATGTTTTCTTGGCTCAAAGAGGTTCTGGTGCATTTAGAAACAAGGTGAGGATGAGTGTGTCCGCTCTCGATGATCCCTCAAAAGCTCGCATTGACATCGATTTTGGTTCGCTGGATAAGCGATCTCAGCATATTGGGAAGGTGGACGCCCTATTACAATGTGTTGGGCAAGTCCGCTCATATGGGTGTTCGGTCATGGGATTTTGCCAAGTCGCCGATGGGCAACAGGATGCCTATATCCCATTCAGCGTAAAGCCGTGGGATGTTGCTGCAGGGATGTTGCTCGTGAAGGAAGCGGGAGGCAGAGTGACCTCCTTCGATGGGGCACCTGTATCGCCATTTACCGCCGAACGGATCGGAGTTGCATCGAACAACGTCATACATGACGCATGCCTACAGTGTTTGAATAGTTAGAGTTTCTTGTCTCTGAAGGGATTTACGTGGACCATGCAGTGCTTGACCGCCGGGAAGGTCTCTTCGATGGTGTCATGGATGTGTTCGGCGATGGTATGGGCATCGGTGAGGCTCAGTGTGCCATCGGCGGCGATCTCGACATCGACATAGCAGCGGTTGGCAAAGGTACGGGTACGCAAGAGATCGAGGCGCATCACCCCCTCTTGGGCGGTGATGAGGGCTCTGATCTGCTCCACCATCGCATCCTCACAGGCACGGTCCACCATCTTGTCCACCCCGTCGCGGAAGACGGCAAGGCCGACACGGAAGATGAAGAGGGCGATGATGATGGCGGCCACCGAGTCGGCGATGGGGTAGCCTACGCGAGCGAAGGCGATGCCGATAAGACCGCCGGTAGTGGCAAAGACATCGCTCTGGCTGTCCCAGGCGGAGGCGAGGAGCGCTACCGAGCCACTCCTCTTGGCGGCCCACCGGCTGTAGAGGACCATCACCTGCTTGATGATGATCGAGATGATGGCCAAGACCAATGCCCAGAGTCCAGGCTGTGGTCGGTTGTGGTACGATCCCTTGACGATGGAGAGAAGGCCATCTCCAAAGAGGCCGATTCCTACCACCATGATGATGCCGGAGAGCAAGATCGCTGCAACGCACTCCAACCGTTCATGGCCGTACTGATGCTCAGCGTCGCTGGCCTTTGAGCCTGCGGCGATACCGATGGTGGCAATGACCGAACTGACGACATCACCGGCGTTGTTGATGCCGTCGTTGAAGAGCGCTGCAGAGTGGGAGAGGAGCCCAATGGCAATCTTGCTGAGCGCCAATAGGGCGTTGATGATGATATTGAGCTGTGATACGCGTAGGGTCAGGTGCTTCTCGTTCATTGAAAAGACCCCGGTCTCCGGGGCCCCTCCTGTTACTTCTCTGGGTACTTGATGACCAGGTGTAGTTCATCGAGCTGCTTCTGGTCGACTTCACTGGGCGAGTCGTCCATCGGGCTCACCGCCGCCGTGTTCTTCGGGAAGGCGATGACCTCGTGAATCGATGTCTCTTCTGCCATGATCATCACCATGCGGTCGATGCCCGGCGCGATACCTCCGTGCGGCGGTGGGGAGTAGCGGAAGGCGTTGAGCAGGAAGCCGAAGCGCTGCTCAGCTGTCTCGTCGTCGAAGTTGCAGATGCGGAAGATCCGCTTCTGCAGCTCCACATCATGGATCCTGATCGACCCGCTTGCCACCTCGTAGCCGTTGAGCACCAGGTCGTAGAGGTCTCCAAGCACGCTGCCCGGGTCGCTCTCCAACGTGTCGAGGAACTCCTGTTGCGGCATGCTGAACATGTGGTGGGCCGCCTGCCAGAAGCCACCCTCCTCGTTGTATTCAAAGAGGGGGAAGTCGATGATCCAGCAGAACTCGAACCCCTTCTTGATGAGGCCGAGGTCGCGGGCCAGCGTACTGCGCACCGCGCTGAGGCTGGCACAGCACCGTTTCCAGTCTGCGTGGGCGACCATGAGGATCATGTCCCCGTCGCTGGCGCCCATGCGCTCGATCATCTCGCCCTCCAAGCCCTCGAAGAACTTGGAGACACCGCCTGCGAGGGTGTTGTGCTCCCCGACCTTCATCCAGGCCAAACCGTGGGCGCCGTAGACTTTGGCTGCGTCCTCCAGCGAGGTGATGTACTTGCGGCTGAAGTCCACCGTCTCGCTCTTTGGGGCACGAATCGCCTTGATGAAGCCGCCGTTGCCAACAATCTCCTTGAAGGTGGAGAAGGTGCTCCGCGCAGCCAGGTCGGCGACATCCTCAAGCTCGAGATCATAGCGCAGGTCGGGTTTGTCGGTACCGTAGGTATTCATCGCCTCAGCGTAGGTGAGACGGCGGAAGGTGGGGGGCAGGTCGTGGTCCATCACCTCCTTGAAGACGTGGACAAAGAGGCCCTCCATCAAGGTGAGGACATCGTCGCGCTTGACGAAACTCATCTCCAGGTCGAGCTGGGTGAACTCCAGCTGGCGGTCCCCTCGGGCATCCTCGTCACGGTAGCAGCGGGCGATCTGGAAGTACTTGTCCATGCCGCCGACCATGAGGATCTGCTTGAAGAGCTGTGGGCTCTGGGGAAGGGCATAGAATTTGCCCGGATAGTGGCGGCTGGGGACGAGGAAGTCGCGCGCTCCCTCGGGGGTGCTCTTGATGAGCGTCGGGGTCTCGATCTCGTAGAAGTCACGCGCCGAGAGGTAGTTGCGGATGGAGAGGATGAAGTCGTGGCGCAGCTTCATGCGCTGTTGCATCCCTTGGCTTCTCAAGTCGAGGTACCGGTATTTGAGCCTGAGGTCCTCCTTGGTCTTCGTCCCATCGTCGATCTGGAAGGGGAGGGCGGGGCAGGAGGAGAGGATCTCGATGCGCTCGGCCTTCACCTCAATCTCACCGGTGGCCATCTCGCTGTTGATCATGGCATCAGGGCGACAGCGCACCGTACCGGTGACTGCAATGCAGAACTCAAGCCTCAATGAGGCGGCAATCTCCTCCAAATCTTTGCTTGCATCGTCGTCGACCACCACCTGGGTGATGCCGTAGCGGTCACGGAGGTTGATGAAGTGCACCGCTCCATGGTTGCGGTTTCGATGAACCCATCCATTGAGGACGACACGCGAGCCATCATCGGCTCTGGTGAGGGCACCACAGGTTGTGGTCCGTTGGCTAAACAGTTCTTCACTCATCATATAGTCCTTATCGATGCGGTTGCAAAGTATGGTCATACTACCGTAAGGGGTATGAAATGGCAATTGCTCCCAAAGAGGTTTTACCCATCGCTCCCAAAGAGGTTTTACCCATCGACCAAGCGACGGTACTGCCGATACACCCCTTCAAGGATTGGCTGAGAGACCTCTGTGGGGAAGTCGGCAAGCAGGGCAGAGCTGACGTGCTCCAAGGCGCACGGAACCCTGTCGGCCAGAGTGGAAAGGAGTGATTCTACCGAAGAGTCAAGGCCGAGGTGTTTGCCAGCCTCGATGAGGTGACGAGGTGTAATACGGTTCCAATTGTAGTGTTTCTTTTCGGTAGTGAAGCTCATTGCCATCGTGAGCTTCTGTGGTGCGATCTGTGC
>JALOBD010000066.1 GCA_023228445.1 Sphaerochaeta sp.
TGTAACAACCTTTGTGAGGGGCCACCTCCCAGTGCGGTGGCCCTTCTGTAAATCATGATCCCCAAGGAGTCCGTTGATGAACCACGTGATCGAGATGCTGAACATCCGCAAGGAGTTTCCCGGGATTGTCGCCAATGATGACATCACCCTCCAGGTCAGGGAGGGGGAGATCCATGCCATCCTTGGCGAGAATGGTGCGGGTAAGTCCACCCTCATGTCGATTCTCTTCGGCCTCTACCACGCCGATCGGGGGACGATCAAAGTACGGGGCAATGAGGTGACCATCCACAACCCCAACGATGCCAACGACCTGGGCATCGGGATGGTCCACCAGCACTTCCAGTTGGTGCAAAACTTCACCGTCACCGAGAACATCATCCTCGGCAAGGAGGGGAGTTTCTTCCTTGACCGCAAGGGCGCTTCAAATCGTATTGCCGCCCTCTCTGCACAGTATGGGCTTAACATCGACCCCGATATGATCATCGAGGACATCACTGTGGGGATGCAACAGCGTGTGGAGATCTTGAAGATGCTCTACCGCGACGCCAATATCCTGATCTTTGACGAGCCGACAGCAGTCCTCACTCCCCAAGAGATCGAAGATCTGATGCAGATCATGCGCAACCTCGTCAAGGAGGGCAAGTCGATCATCCTGATCACCCACAAGCTTGCCGAGATCAAGGAGGTCGCCGACCGCTGCTCGGTCATCCGTCGCGGCAGGCTCGTTGGCGTCGTCGACGTGGCCGATACCTCGGTGGCCGCAATGGCCTCGATGATGGTCGGCCGTCCGGTGAGCTTCAAGGTCGAGAAGAAGATCGCCCAGCCGGGGCGGGTGATCCTCGAGGTGCGGGAGCTCAACGTATTGAACAACAAGCGCCTCTTGGGGGTGAAGAACTTCTCCCTCTCCGTCAAGGCCGGGGAGATCGTCGGCATCGCCGGCGTCGACGGCAATGGCCAGAGCGAGCTCATCGAGGCGATCACTGGCTTGCGGGGGATCGAGAGCGGCTCGGTCATCGTAGAAGGCAACGACATCACCCACGCCGATGTACGGCGGCGCAATGAGATTGGAATCGGCCACATCCCCGAGGATCGGCAGAAGCGGGGCTTGGTGATGAACTCCTCCGTCTCGGACAACGTGGCCATCAAGGAGTTCTACCACCCGCCGTTCAGCAAACGGGGCATCCTGTCAGCCGACTACCTCGATGAGTACGCTCAACAGGTCATCGAGCGCTTCGATGTCCGCAGCGGCGAAGGGATCCACTCGCTGGCAGGCAAGCTCAGCGGTGGCAACCAGCAGAAGCTCATCGTGGGGCGGGAGATCGCCGGTACCAGCGAACTGCTCATCGCCGTCCAGCCGACACGGGGTCTGGACGTCGGGGCCATCGAGTACATCCACAGCCAACTGGTCGACCACCGGGACAAGGGGTATGCTGTTCTCTTGGTCTCCTTCGAGCTTGATGAGATCTTCAACCTCTCCGACCGGATCGCCGTCATGTTCAGCGGCGAGCTGGTCGATGTCGTCAAGACCAGTGAGACAAACGAGGATGAGGTCGGTCTGATGATGGCCGGCATTACCAAGAAGGAGGGAGGACGATGAAGAAGACCATGTACCGCCCGCGCTCGGGCAACGCCTTCCTCGTTGCCGTCAGTGCGGTGATCCTCGGCCTCATCGGCGGAGCCGTCCTGATGGCCTCGATCGGCAGCAACCCCTTCGCCGGCTTCTACTACCTCTTTCGCGGTGGTTTGATGAACATCGAGCGGGTGGGCAATACCTTGGCCACCGCCACCACCTTGATGCTCGTCGGCCTTTCGGTGGCCTTCGCCTTCAAGACCGGGCTCTTCAACATCGGGGCGAGCGGACAGATGCTCATCGGAGGCCTCTGTGCAACGCTGGTCGCCCACAAGATCTTCCTGCCTCGCCCGCTCTTCTTGGTGGTCCTCGTCGCCAGTGCCCTCATTGGGGGGGCGTTGTGGGGGGTGATCCCCGGCTTTTTGAAGGCGCGGTTCAACGTCCATGAGGTCGTGGCGACGATCATGATGAACTGGATCGCCTATTGGTCGATCTACTACTTCGTCCCCGCCTTCCTCAAGGGTCCATCGCTTGAGACGGAGAGTGCCTCCATCGCCCTCAGCCAGTCGCTCAGGGCACCGTGGTTGACCAAGCTCTTCTCCGGCTCCTACATCAACTACGGGTTCTTCATCGCCATCGCCTGCGTGATCATCATCCGCTTCGTGTTGGACAAGACGACCCTCGGCTTTGGATTGAAGGCGGTGGGCTCCAACCGCTGGTGCGCCGAGTACGCCGGCATCAAGGTCAACCGCAACGTGATCATCTCGATGATGATCGCCGGAGGCCTCGCCGGCCTTGCCGGTCTGACCTTCTACACCGGTTACTCACGCAACATCCAGATCGGGGTCATGCCCGCCCAAGGCTTCGATGGCATCGCAGTCGCCCTCTTGGGGGCATCCAACCCGTTGGGAGTGCTCTTCAGCTCCCTCTTCTTTGGCATCCTGCAGTCCGGCAAGGGGTTCATGAATGCGATGACCTCCATCCCCCCGGAGATCGCCGACTCGATCATCGCCGTCATCATCTACTTTACCGCAACCAGCGTGCTCTTCCAGCGTTTCTGGGATCGGATCGCCAAAAATCGCCGGTCACGCCGGCCTGACCAGAGTGAGGAGGCGTAGCATATGTGGTCGACCCTCAGCAGTATTTTTCCCTATGCCATCGGCTATACAATCCCCCTCTTGATCACCGCCCTCGGCGGCCTCTACTGTGAGCGTAGCGGAGTGACCAACCTCGGCCTTGAGGGCCTGATGCTCGTCGGCTACTTCGCCTGTGCCATCACAATCCGCCTCCTGGAAGCGACGATGGCAGCCCATTCGGTGATGCTGCTCACCTTCGGCTTGGTCGTCGGGGTGGTGGCCGGCGCGCTCTTCAGCCTGCTGCATGCCTTTGCATCGATCAACTTGAAGGCCGACCAGGTCATCAGCGGGACGGCGATCAACATGCTCGCCGGCGCGATCACCGTCTACCTCGCCCGCCTGATCAGCGGCAGCGGCAACGTACGCATCGGTATGGGCATCATTCGCAAGAACATCCCGCTGCTCTCCAAGATTCCGATCATCGGTCCGCTCTTCTTCAGTCAGACCTACTGGACCACCTGGGTGGTGCTCGTCATCTGGGCGCTCTCCTGGCTTCTACTCTACAAAACCAGCTTTGGCCTGCGCCTCAGGGCGTGCGGAGAGCACCCCTCGGCCGTTGCGTCGGCAGGGGTGAACGTGCACCGGATGCGGTACTTCGGCGTGATCATGAGCGGGGCGTTGGCGGGCCTTGGCGGGGCGGTGATTCTCATCACCTACAGCGGCGAATTCCATGGCACCGTTGCGGGCCTCGGCTTCCTCTCCATCGCCGCCTTGATCTTTGGCCAGTGGAAACCACTGGGAATCCTCGGGGCGACCTTCTTCTTCGGCAGTGCCACCACCATCGCCAATGTCAGCCAGGTCATCCCCTCGCTCTCGGTGGTCCCGCCGGTCTTCTTCAAGGTCTTCCCCTACGTCGCTACCCTGGTGGCGCTGGTCCTCTTCTCCAAGAAGTCCGCCGCCCCGAAGGCGAGCGGTCAACCGTTCTAGTCCATGTGGAGGAGTATATGGATCGATTGCTTGATAAGATGCAGGAAGCTGCAATGTACATCACCAGCCGTATTGGAAGCCAGCCGCTTCAAATCGGGATGGTGCTGGGAAGCGGGCTCGGCGACCTGGCCGAGGAGCTGAGCGACAGCGTGGCCATCTCGTACAAGGATATCCCCCACTTTCCCGTCTCCACCGTCTTCGGTCACAAAGGGCGGTTGGTTGCCGGTACGCTGGAGGGCAAGCGGGTGCTCTGCATGCAGGGGCGCTTCCACTACTACGAAGGCTACGGGATGGACCAGGTGGTCTTTCCCATCCAGGTGATGCACGCACTGGGGATCGGCCACCTCCTGGTTACCAATGCCGCCGGCGGGGTGAACATCACGTTTCGTACCGGAGACCTCATGTTGATCACCGACCATATCCGCCTGATAGCTGACAACCCGATGCGCGGACCCAACTACGAGAGCCTGGGAGAGCGCTTCTTCGACATGTCCCACGCCTACGATCCTGAGCTCAGCGACATCGCCCGCCGTGCGGCAACAGGGTTGGACATGCACCTTCAGGAGGGGGTCTACATGTTCTTTGCCGGCCCCTCCTTCGAGACGCCGGCGGAGATCCGCGCCGCCCGGATCCTCGGCGCCGATGCGGTGGGCATGTCCACCGTCCCCGAGGCGATTGCTGCCAGTCATATGCATATGCGGGTGTTGGGCATCAGCTGTATCACCAACATGGCAGCAGGAATCTTGGCCCAGAAGTTGACCCATACAGAGGTGATGGAGACGGGGGAGCAGGTCAAGGAGAGCTTCACCGCCCTGGTGCGGGCCATCACCAGAGAGTGGCCGGTATGAACGAAGAGGTCCAGGCCTTGGTCGAGAACCTCGGCCTTAAGCCCCTCGACGGGGAGGGTGGGTTCTTCCGGCGGGTGCACACCTTCTACAGCGACAGTCACAAAGAGAGTGGCTCGACAATCCTCTACTTGATGACCTGGGACAACTTCAGTCGCCTCCACCGCCTGGCAAGCGACGAGGTGTGGTTCTTCCTCGACGGGTCTGCGGTAGAGCAACTCACCCTTACCAGTGACGGCTCATACTCCCTCTCTGTGCTCGGCAGGGCCAGCGAGGGCATGTCGGTTGCCACGACGGTCAAGGCCGGTGTCTGGCAGGCAAGTCGTCCCATCGAGGCGGAGCGGTGGTCGCTCTGTGCCGCCACGATGGTCCCCGCCTGGGACGAGGAGCACTTTGCCTTGGCACGTGAGGCGGACCTCGTGCGGTGGGAGCACTGCCCCCACCTTGCACGATTCCTCGGAGAGGGGCGATGAAGGTCATCCTCGTCAGTGGGGGTACCAGCGTCCTGGGTGCGGCGATCTGCCGCCACTACATTGAGCGTGGAGACCGCGTCCTCTGTGCCTACCACACCAATGCACGAGGCGCCCGACACCTGGCCGATGAGCTGGGTCAAGACCTCGTTCCCGTCTCCTTGGACGTACAGAGCGCTGATTCGATCGAGCAGGCAGTAACGGGGATCGAGCACCTCGATGTGCTGGTGAACAACAGCGGTATCTTCAGCGAAGCGGCCATCGAGGATTTGACGCTCTCACAGTGGAGACGGATCTTCTCTGTCAACGTCGAGGGGATGTTCGCCCTCAGCCAGGCGTGCAGGGCCCTCCTTCGCGCCGCCTCAGGCGCAATCGTCAACATCGCCAGCATCAACGCCCTGCACCCGGGCTTCGGCAAGACGGTCCACTACGACGCCTCAAAAGGGGCGGTCGTCGCCTTCACGCAGAGCTTGGCGGCCGAACTTGCCCCCGAGATCCGCGTCAATGCCGTCGCTCCGGGCCTCCTCTCTGCCCCGCACCTTGACACACACCACCCCTTGAGGCGACTGTATGAAGAACGAGCGCTGCTGGGTACCCTGGTCGATCCCGCTGAGGTGGCCAAGGCCGTGGCGTTTGTCGGGGAGTGTCGGGCCATGACTGGCCAGACAGTAGTCGTCGATGGTGGATATCTTGCGGGGTAGTGATGAAGATTCTCTGTATCAGTGATACGACCGATCCCTTGGTCTATTCACAGAATATTGCAGACCGGTACGGCGATGTGGACCTGGTCATCGCTGCCGGCGACCTCGGGCTCAAGTACTACGAGTTCATCATCTCCAGCCTCAACAAGCCGCTCTTCTTCGTCTTTGGCAACCACAACCTCGAGCACATGAGCTACTTCATCAAGGACGGCTCCACGCCCGCCTCCTTCAGGATGGGGGAGGGCAGGGAGCAATTCTTACCCCCCTTCGGCGGCGAGTTCATCGACGGGAAGGTCATCCGCGATCGCAAGAGTGGACTCATCATCGCCGGCCTTGGCGGTTCGATGCGATACAACAATGGGGAGCACCAGTTCACCGAACGCCAGATGTTCTCGAGGATGCTGAGGATGGTGCCCCGCCTGATCTTCAACCGGATCTTCTTCGGCCGCTACCTCGACATCCTCGTCACCCATGCCGCACCCTTGGGCATCGGGGACGACACCGACCTCTGCCATCGGGGTTTCTCCACCTTCCTGACCTTCATGGAGCGCTTTCGCCCAAAGTACCTGCTGCACGGCCATATCCACCTGATGGATATGAACGCCAACCGTCACCACATGTACAAACAGACGCAGATCATCAACATCTACAGCAGCTACATCCTGGCAGACCCGAATCTTGGAAAGGAGGCTGGTCATGGCGCATGACCTCATCTCCCAGACCAACGAGGACTTTGAGAAGGCAAAGACGCGGGGCAGGATCCAATCAGTGCTCTCCACGCTGGCGTGGAAGAACAGCGACCTGCTCAGCTTCTACGCCGTCACCGAGCTCATCAAACCACGCAACGAGACCTACCGGGGGATGCGGACCATCCCCGTCGCCCAGATCATCGGCAGCGAGGGGCGGTATCAGGACTTCAGCCAGGCCTTCTACCCGAAGAAGGAGTTGTTGCGGTCCAGATGGCGCTCCATCGACGGGGCGGTGAAGCAGTACATCATCCTGCCCCCGATCTCCGTCTACAAGCTCGGCCAGTGGTACTTTGTCCGCGACGGCAACCACCGGGTCTCGGTAGCCAAAGCCCAGGGCGTCGAATTCATCGACGCCGAGGTGGTCGAGCTGGACAGCGAGATCCCGCTTGAGGCAGGCCTGACGATGAGACAGCTCAGACGCCGGGTCACCCATTATGAACGGAAGCGGTTCATCGAGCAGTACAAGCCCACCTACCTGCCGATGGACCAGATCGTCTTCTCCTCCCCCGGCTCCTATGCGGAGTTGGTCCACCACATCCAGGTGCACAAGTACTACATCAACGAGGGCAAGAGCGAGATTCTGAGCTTTGAGGAGGGGGCGCGGTCGTGGTATGAGAATGTCTACAAGCCGATCATCGAGGAGGTGCGCCTGCAGAAGCTGCTGCTCGCCTTCCCCGGCACCACCGAGGCGGACCTCTATATGTGGATCGTCCGCCACTGGGACAACCTCAAGCATATGAGCGGCAGCCATGAGGTCTCCATCGAGAGTGCGGCCAGCGACTACAAGACCCGCTTTGGCAAGGGAGTGCTGAGGCGGCTATTCGACCGCCTCACGCTTGTCTTCTCAAAGGAGTGAGCTACTCCTGGATGTAGGCGCTCAGCGTATCAGCGTAGACCTCCATCTCCCGTCCGAGCCGGTCGCCAGGCCTGATGGACCCCTCTTTTCCTGCGAGGTGGACGATGCCGCTCACCGGTTGGTCACAGTAGTCCAGCTCATCATGCACACCGAAGGGGATGTGGAGCATGCCCATCGACTGGGCCCAGTAGATCATTGCGTTGAGGGTGTGCGCCCCCTCGGCGGTGGAGTTGAGGCAGCTGGTGAAGCAGGCGAAGAACTTCGACTCCAGGCTCTTCTCCTTGGAGAGGTCCATCGTGGTGTCCAAAAAGGTCTTCATCTCGGCGGTGATGTTGCCAAAGCGGGTGGGACTGCCGAGGATGATCATGTCACTCTTGAGCAACACCGAGGCACTGACCAACGGCAGTGCTGAGATATCCTCGTAGAAGTCATTGGTGGTCTCCTGGGTGTTGGCCCAGATATGGAGGTCGGGGTCTTCGACGCGATAGAGGCGGGCATCGACATTCCGCTCGGCCATGAGCTCCTGTAGGTATGAGCCGATGATATAGCTGTTTCCGCTGACACTGTGGACGATGATGGAACAACGCTTCATGGTGTGATCCTCACTTGGGTATGTTCTTAGCCCATCATACACCAGATTGGACATCGTTGCGAGAAAGGTTCAGCACCATGCAGTGAAAAGATTGTCTCTTCGGTCGACGAAAACCGGCATCCCGTAGACATCGCTGAGCAGCTCTTCGCGAAGGACCTCCTCCTTCGGCCCGTCGGCGACGATCGCGCCATCCTTCATCAAAACGACCCGCGCGATGGCGGGGATGATCTCGGAGAGCTCATGGGTGGCCAAGATGATGGTCTTTCCCTCGCCGTGGAGTTGCTCAAGTGTTGCACGGTAGGCTTTGCGCGCTGGAAAGTCCAACGCGGTTCCCGCCTCATCGAGGAGGAAGACGCTCGGCTCATTGACCATCGCCCGACAGAGGAGGATCCGCCGCGCTTCGCCGCTGCTCATCCGGTTCATCTGCTTGGTCTGAAGATGGGAGACAGTGTAGCGCTCCATCACATCACGTGCCGTGGTCTCCATCGCTGCGGTCACCTGGTGGTGGAAGTCCAGGCCAATGGAGCTGAAGAAGCCGGAGAGGACGATCTCGAACCCCTTGTATGAGGAGTTGCAGAGGTACTGTAGCGATTGGCTGACGATGCCCAGCCGCTTTCTCAGCTCCAGGACCTCCCAGCGTTGCCTGCCGAAGAGCACGCGCTTCATCTGCGGCGTGTTGAGCGGGTGGACCTCTTGGCTGATGACCTGTACCAAAGTTGACTTGCCCGCCCCATTGGGCCCGATGATGGCGGTGTGCTCTCCGCTCTGGACGGTGAAGGAGACATCGTCGAGGATATCAAGGCCCTTGCGGCGGACCGTTGCGTGCTCTATGTGGATGATGGGATCGGCCATGCGGCCATGGTAGCACAGAAGGACTCTTATGCGTAGCTTGCGAACGCCGGCCGGTCGTCCGGGTAGGTGTCCATGACGGAGTTCTGCAGTGAGGTGAGGGTGACCAGCACCAAGGCGACGGCAAGGTCGGTCTGTCCGTTCTGCAGTGCCTCACAGAGGTAGGCATAATCCTTGGAGCGCTTCTCCATCTGGGGGGCTGTGAACTTCATGGAATTCATCGTCTGGTCGAGGATCGGGGAGAGGCTCTCGTAGATGCTGATGAGGATTTGGTTACCGTTGGCTTGGACGAGGGTGCGGTGGAATTCGGCCTCCGCCTGGTTGAACTGCGCCACGGCTGTGGCATCCTTTGCGGCGATGGCCCCGAGGGCCGCCTCCATCAGGTTGGTCGCCCGCCACAGCTGGGAGAGGTAGCGCTTGCGCCCTTCGAGGCGGGTGAAGTCGCGTGCGGCACTGGTGGCCACCGCGATGCGGACCTGCATCAGGTTCTGCATCAGCTTGTTCTGGCAGATCTGGCTGTTCATGATGGTGGTGGAGATTGATTCGATGTACTGGTTGAGGCTGGTGTTGACCACCTCGGCCCGTCTGCCCTGGCTGATGGTCACCAAACCGCGCGCTTCAAGCAGCTTCAAGGCCTCGCGCACCGGGCGGCTGGAGGTGTTGAACATATGTGCAAGTTCTTGCTGTGACGGAAGGAAGCACCCGTTCTCAAAGGTGTTGTCGAGAATCATCTGCTCAAGCTGGGAAGCGATCATCGTTGTCTTTGTTTCGCGGATTTGTTCCATTCGGTACCTCAATATAGCCATGTCATACGTACAAAGTTTCGTACTGTTAATATAATAGTATAAAACCTAACTATTGGCAATACCGTAGTATCTGTTATTAATTAGATGTCATTAGTTGGTGATATGTAAAAAGTTATACAATTATTATCTAACTTCGGTCATATGCTGGACTTACAGCACTCCCCACCACTGCAACCCTTCGGCAACCCCGCCGGCAAACGGGGTTTTTGCCCGGTAGCACTCCTTCAGATCACCCAAGCTCTCTTCATGGTTTGCCACCAAAATGCCCAGATAGGGTCCCTCGAGCATCGAGCGATCGTTCTCTGAGTCCCCGGCGACGATGATCTTCTTGTCGGCGATGCCAAATCTCTTGGCAACATGGGCGATGGCCAAGCCTTTGGAGGCACGATGGGGAAGAATGTCCAGGTAGTTGCCATGGGAGAGGATGGCCCGATAGCGTACCGTCGTCCCATCCAAGGCACGCTCTACTGCGCCCATGCGCCTGGCATCATCGAGGACGAAGCTGGCCTTGTGCGCCCGTTGGGCAAGCGGATGGGCCTGCAGGTACACCCCCTCAATGGACGAGAGGGATTCGATCACCGTCTCACGCCGCCAGGCGTGGTCGATGTGCGCCCTCCACTCCTCATCCAGGAGGCTGCCGTCATCGTAGTAGATCTCGCTGCCGACGGCGGTGATGGACACATCGACCCGGTCGATACCCAATGTACCGAGGATCTGCGCGGTCGATTCGATGCTCCGCCCGGTGGCCACTCCAAAACCGATGTGCCCCCGCTTTTCTTTCAGCAGTGTCATCAAGGTGCGGAGGGCCGCATCGTCACCGGTGAGGGTGTTGTCGATGTCGCAGAGGAGGAGGTATTCGAAGGAAGGGTGCACTGGAATCTACAGGTCCAGGGCCTCGAACTTCTCTCGGGTGGTGGTCAGGTTGACGAGGGTCAGTGCAACGGCGAGGTCGGTCTGTCCGTTTTGAAGCGCCTCGACGAGGTAGCGATACTCATTGACCTTCTTGCGCTGCTCGGTAAAGGTCTCACTGAGGCGGTCAAGCGCATCGTAGAGCTGTGGGGCGAGGTTCTCATAGATGGAACTGAGGATGATGTTGTCGTTACTCTTGATCAGGATGGCGTGGAAGTCGTACTCGTTCTCCTTGAACTCTTGCATCACCACCGCATCCTTGCCGTTCTCCAGCTCGGGCAAGAGGGTCTCCATCTTCTTGCATGCCTGGTCGAGGGAGCGGACGATCATCTTGCGATCCGGGTCACGGCTCAGCTCCCTGGCCGCACTGACCTCGATGGTAGTGCGTACCTGCATCAGGTCGGTGATGAGCTTCTTGTCGGGTATCTGCTTGTTGGTCATCGAGGAGGCGAGGGAGCTGACGAACTGGTCGAGGCTATTGCTGAGCACGACGGCTCGCTTTCCCTGGCTGACCTCGATCAGGCCCTTGGCTTCAAGGTTCTTGAAGGCCTCGCGGATGCTGCGACTCGAGGCTTCGAAGCGGTCGGCAAGCTCATGCTGGCTGGGCAGGTTTTCCCCTGCCTTGTACTTCTCATTCAAAATATCACGTTCAAGCTCTCCAGCGATGATAGACGATTTGGTCGCCGTTCCTCTTCGATAGCTGTCTGGTTTTATCATGGGTATAGTCCTTTTTCTTCGTACATCTTCCTGTATACGCTATTTCGACTGGAAAAGCAATCATCTAACATAAAAAATGTTATAAGTATGTCGGAAGTTACCTGAATCCCACCAAAGATGGTAAGTATCGGTAAAATATAAAATTATATCGGATTGAATTGTCTTGTGTCAGCACGAAACCCAAATGCTTCTTACCTCTGAAGCCCATGATGTACACTTCCTGCGCATATGCCCTTAACTCCCCTAGATGACATAAGTGATAATAACAGATAAATGATTATAAAATAATAAAATAAAACAAATTATAGACTTATTCACTGAAAAGTACAAGAATAGACCCACATTGTATTGACATATGTTTGTAGCAAATAGTATATTGCAATCGGAAGTAAGACTGGAGAAGGCCTTGCACACTTTTCTAGGAGGAATACAACTTCATGAAACGATATTTG
>JALOBD010000067.1 GCA_023228445.1 Sphaerochaeta sp.
TTGTGAAGACCGAGGACTTGGAGGAGCGCTTCCAGTTTCAGACCGACCTCGAGGGAGACTTCATCTCCAACGTCCTCATCAAGCAGGTCTACCGCCGCATCTACGAGGAGAAGGTCGTCTTCAACCAAAACTTCGCCAAGACGCGGCACAGCTTCGACTACTACACCTTCCTCTCCCACCTCTTCCGGCGCCTCGGCTACAACGGCTGGGTCATCCTCTTTGACGAGGGTGAGCTCATCGGACGCCTCGGCAAGAAGGCACGCCTGAAGGCCTACCAGAACATGGCCCGTTTCCTCTTCCCGCCCAAGGGCCTTGAGGGGGTCTTCACCCTCTTCGCCTTCTCCGCCTCCTACAGCGAGGATGTCATCGAAGCCAAAGGGGAGTACGAGAACCTCAAGGAGGTCTTCCCCGAGGACACCGAGACAAAAGCGATCCTCGATGCCATCACAACCGCCAAGCAGCTCGCTCCGCTCACCCGTGATGAGATTGACAACATCCTAGGCAAGATCATCGCCTTCCACGCCAAGGCGTACGAGTGGAAACCGAAGGTCGATCCCACCCGTCTCCTTCAGAAGGTCGACAAGAGCGGCTACCTCTTACGCAGCAAGATCCGTAGCATCATCGAGTACCTCGACCAGCTCTACCTCTACGGAAGTGAGACGGTGAGCACCATTGGGGATCTCGATGAGGGGAGCTACACCGAGGTGCCGAGCTACGAGGAGATCTTCAGCGAGGAGGGGTAGGGACTGGGTCCATGGCCTGAGCTCTTACACTCCAAGGCAGGCGATTGGTACGACATGCACCCCATCCTTACGGGTATATGCGTACCGCCCTGCTGTCAGCACCATGCAAAAGGCCGGCTTCTTCATTCGAGTCGTATCGATGATTTGCTCCAATGCCAACAGGTGTGCTGCCCCTTCGTCAATGAGTGAGCCGCCAAGCTTAATTTCCACCAAGGCGTAGCTGCCATCACGGCGATGGATGATGGCATCACACTCAAGGTTGTTCTTGTCACGGTAGTGGGCGAGGTTTCCATCCAACGCCTGAGCATACACCCGAAGGTCACGGATGCAGAGTGATTCAAAGAATAGGCCCATTGTCTCAAAATCGTTCAACAGGTCATCGGGCATGGCTCCGATAGCAGCCGTTGCGAGGCTGGGATCACAGAAATGATGGACATCACTACTTCTCACTGTAGTTCTTGAGCGGAGCTTTGGGCTCCATGCAGGAAGATCTTCAATGACAAAGAGTTGTTTCAGTGCAGAGATGTATGAGTGTGTGGTATCATAGCTCAGTCTTTCGTTATCATTGCTTAAGATATCCTGATGGATGCGGGTGATCTTCGCATCGGTTGCGGTGAAACGGGCAAAACTTCTCAGTAGATTCCTCACACGCTTTGGATTTCTCTGAACTCCGTCATAGGATACCAGATGAGATTCAACGATGGAGTCCACATAATCGATGGATTGCTGAAGAGCGATGTGTTGTGGAAGACCAACAGCCATAGGCCATCCTCCACGACACATCAGAAATGCAATATCTGCAACAGAGAGTGAACTGACACCTTGAATAGGACCTTCAGCTTTAAATAAACCGGATAATGATATTTGGCCACTGGACTCGCCGCTCTCTTGCAATGTCATTGGCCGCATGGTGATACGTGCGATTCGACCTGTGCCAGAGTGGGCGTATGCCATGTTGGCCAACGGGGTAGTTGAGCCAGTGAGGATGAACTGTCCCAACTCATCCCTCATATCCACTTCATGACGAACTGCGTCCCATAGTTCCGGTACTAACTGCCACTCATCAAGGAGGCGAGGTACGTCACCTTGCAGGAGTGAGGAGATGTTTAGCTCAGCTGCCAGCCGAGCTTGCTTTCCTTCTTGTGGGTCTTGTAAATACAACACGCTCTGTGCGATTTGTAAGGCTGTAGTTGTCAAGAAAAACCTGCATTTACGGAATGATGCGATTGGCATCGTTCCGCAGATGTGCTATCTTATCTTCAAGGAGAGGCGTGTCCATGGAATATATCACCGTACAGGACGCTGCGCGGCAGTGGGGAATTTCAGAGCGGAGAGTGAGGCTTCTCTGCGCGCAAGGCAGGATCGAGGGAGCACACATGCACAAGCGCTCCTACCGGATTCCCGCTACTGCAGAGAAGCCCAGCGATGGGCGACGGGCGATACGAGAGATTGAAGAGAGAGCCTTGGGTTGGCTCAAGTGGGATGATACGGTCATCGCAACTATCAAGAGTGACAATACCGTGACGTTCACTCTTCCCGACTTCAATGAGGTGGTGGCACTCTACACCCAAGGCCGTACGCACTGGGATGGGCAGCAATACCTGCAATTCCTTTCAGAGCGCCTGGTCAGCCGTGACCGTCGCGATATCGAGAGGATCCTCTTTCACCTCGGCCTCTCGCAGTACGATGTATTGGCCATCGCAAACCATACACGGGCAATCCATCCAAAGGATCTGCTCTGGATCGCCCATACACCGCACGAGCGGCTCAAGGATGTCACTACCGAAGCGTTCCATTCGATCTTCGTCCAGCACACTGACTTGGTGGGTGAGCGCGTCGATAGCCCGGAGGGGTACAATATCAAGCGGTATGGGGTATGGCAGGGAGCCTACGGCATCTACAAACAGCGACTGCACCCCCTCTCCTATGACACTGAGGCGGAGGTCGCGGCCTACCTCTTGTCAAAACGGCTCGGCGTTCGCCTCTGCCCCGCCTACCGTACCGACAAGGATACGGTCTTCTCAACATTCCTCTATGACTTCACCCGTGAGTACATAGTACACTTCCGTCGCCTCTTTGACGGCCCTCGCTCTGAGAATGAGTACCGCAATCTTGTCGCTGTCAGGCCACAGTTCAAAGATGAGATCGCGGCTATGATCCTCTTCGATTGCATCACGCGCCAAGATGACCGCCACCTCTCCAATATCGCTATAGTGGTGGGAGAGCAGGGAGAGTCGTTCTACCCCCTCTACGACAACGGGCGAAGCCTCTTCTACGAGGATACCGAGGAGATGGTGGCCAACGCCTTGGCAGACCCCATCCTCTATGCTTCAACGTTTGGTTCTTCGGGAACATATTGGGATTATGCTACCGAAATCGCCCGTGAGTATGGCGACCTCGGGCGCTTGATCAACCTCGAGGTCGGGCGAGCCGAGGTCTACGCCATCCTCGTCGAGGCCGGCTTCTCTGATTATCGCCTCGAGGGGGCCACGACCTGGATCGTCACCATGATGGGGATGTTGGCTGCCCTGTGAGCGGGGCAGCATGGAAGCGCTGGTTGGGACTGGAAGGGCGCTCGGGGATGGTGAGCTTGATCAAGCCCTTGTCGATCAAGGGCTGCAATACCGTGGTGATGGCGTATGAGTGGGAGAGGGCGATGTGCTCGATCACCTCGGCCCGTGTGCGAGGCTTCCTACAGAATTCGATCACACTCCGTTGCCGTTCGCTCAGCTTCCCCTCACCTTCTGCTTCCAAAGAGGTGCCATAGAGGATTGCGGTGAACTCTCCCCGCTGTGAGATGAAGCGTGGCGGGGGCAACCCCGCCCGCTCCATCTCCGCCCTGATCGTATCAATTCCAGAGGATTGGTTCTCTACAACGCGGAGCGCTTCCAAGATGGTGGCGAGGTGTGGGTTTCTGGTATCGGGATTGGTCATAGGGAGGATCTCTATGGTATTTCTTCCAAAGAGGCCCCCCTTGTTGGTCACCTCCATCCGATCTGAAAACATCCTGATGGTAACGGGTGTCCCCTCGGTGTGTATGCTGTAATCACGATGGACAAGCGCATTGAGCACGATCTCTCGCACTGCCTTGAGTGGGAACTCCCCCTCATCAGCACGTCTCCCCTTCTCATCAATGACCGTCCTCACTCTCATATTCCGTTCAACAAAATTCATGCTACCATCGAGCATCTCTTCGATCGTGCCATCGAGGCGCTCGTTTGCAAGGAAGCGAGCTTGGGTTTCTGTACTCTCCCCCATCATGGTCCCAGGCACCACCACAGCGGTGACAGACAACTGAGGGAAGAGTCCTTGCGGGTATTTGCCAAAGATCTGGAGTCCGGCGAGCGTGGGCACGCTCTTTGAGATGATACCCATCAATTCGAGAATTTCATCATCACTCGCGTGTGCGGCGATATTCGGCCGCTCTCGCTTAACTGCAACAAGATATCGCCGGACCATCTCATCACGCAGCATGGCGTACGTGGAACCAGCAATAGGGCGAATATCATCCTTGATACGATTGCGATAGGCATCGTAACTATACACCTCATTCTCAGTCATCGGTTCATCAGCATCCCCTACCCTGATGTAGGAGCCTTTGCTCCGCCCTGACCCTCGGTAATAGACCGGGCGCAAAGCTACATCTACCGATGAGATTTCGGCAGAGACGATCTCGGCACCATCAATGGTTGTGGCAGTGAACAGAGGACGAACAGGAGGCTCCATCTCATTGCATTGGGCAACAACCCGTTGCTGTAAATCATGTATGTCATACACGCCAATTGCGGCATAGCCTTCTTCTTCACTCAATCCAAAAACAATAACACCACCTTCATCCTGATTGGAGAAACTGGAGAGTGTGGTTCTGAGTTTTGTCGGGCAACCTCGGTGGGCAGCCTTTACTTCTATGGTCTGAAATTCGCACTGGGCTTGTTGAATCTTTCTCACTACATCTCTCAATGCACTCTCTTGCATGGTATCCTCACAAAATTCTTAGAATCCTAACTTAATATTTGGAATCCTGTTTGAATTCTTCACTACAATGCACACTCCTCATGCTCTGCCTGTAATGCGGAAATTACAGGTCTTGATACAGGATGACCGACTCCCCAAGAGGACTATCTCCCCAAAAATGAGTACTAAGAATTGAGGATATCGGCTGTGATCATGGCGGTGTATGGTGAAGACACGTTTCAGCAGTACAGTGCATTGGTGAAGAGATAGATTAAAAGGGGTGTATTATTGTGCTTGACCGAGCATCATTATTAATATATAAGTTAATGAACCAGTAGGGAGAGGGGATGGAATATTGTGGGCAACCGCTTACGGTACTCAGGACTGGAAAGAAGAATCGAATTACTTTTGCCCTCCTGGGAGATGACTCGCACAGAACTCAAATATATGACTTTATGGACTCCAGACTTGAGTCAGAAAAAGAGAGGAATGCCATCATGAGTATCGTTGATTTCATAGATGTAACATTTCCTAATTGCAGTCATTAAAAGAAATTTAAGAAATTTGAAGGACAATCTTTCTGGGAAATTAAAAGTGGCCAAATTCGTATAGCATGCTTTTGGAATCAGAGAACGTTGATCTGCTTTTATGGCTGTATCAAAAAAGATGCCAAATGGTCCAAGAGAGACAAGGCTAATGCGTTACAGATATATAGAAGGGTAAGAGCATCATGAGAGGCAAAGGGGTATTATAGTGAGCGGGAATGGAATCAAGCGCTTCATTGAAGAGTCAGAGAATTACGATACAAATCCGGATGTCCAAAAAGAAACTCTGAAAATTCTGGTCACCGGGGAAATCTTGAAAGTCATGCAGGAGAAAAGCATCAAGAAGGCTGAGCTGGCAAAGAGGCTGAGAACAACACCGGCAAACGTCACCCAGATGCTGAATGGAAACCGCAACCTCACCCTTGACACCCTGTATGACATTGCATACGCATTGGGGTCAAAGGTCAATGTGTCGTTTTGTGATGAGTACAGCTATACAGGGTGCAAACAGATTGAATTTCAAACTCTGTATGAGGGGCCAGGCCAAACCGACAATGGTGGTGGCACAGCCGATGAATGCAACCAACTTTTTGCCTGATTACCATACTATTGGCAGGAGAAGAATCTAATGAGTATCTCAATTACTAATATTGCCCTTACCGAACTGAGGTTTTATCGTAACCCAGTTCTGCCCAACAACATGGATTATACATATCATCTTGAACTAGGAACAAAGAATGAAGAAGGAGACGAGTCAGCCCAGGTGTTTTTGAAGATTACAATTCAAGAGAAGAGCAAGAACCTTGAACTGACCTGCTGTATGCTTGGAAATTTCCGTATTACAAATCAGGAATCATTGCCATTGCCAATAGATACGTTCCTCCATGTCAATGCACCTGCAATGATCTACCCATATATGAGGGAGATAATCACTACAACCACCCAACGTGCGGGAATGGAGAAACCACTCTACATCCCTGTATTTAATTTCAAAGCCCTCTACGACAGGAAACAAAGTAGTGACAAGACAACGGGGAATCCAGAATAGATTTGAAGTCCACTCCTCTCCTTCGATTCCACAATACCGAGTGTATGAGTATCAGTGCAGGAAGTGTTTGCCGCTCAAAGGAGTTGAAATACAGATGTACCTAACCATGTGTGTTATCATGTTCTCGACGGTGAGGGAGATATGAGAATTAAATCATTCTCAATGACTGGGTATCGAGGGGTTCGTGAAACACAAACGATTTCCTTGAGTCCTCATATGAACATCCTCTTTGGAGAGAATGGGGCCGGTAAATCGACCGTGCTCTATGGCATGATGACCGCTCTCTCCTGGTTTGCTGCACGAGTGCGGTCCACCTACGGCAACGGAGAGCTCATTGGTGATCGTGACATCAACAATCGATGCGATCATGCAGAACTCTCCATCACCTGCAGCACAGGAGATGGAAGAGCATTCACCTGGTCCATCCATACAGGCCGAAGCGGCTTCGAGCCGCTTGAGAAAAGCGACTATTCAGAGCTCAACGTCATAACACGATCTGTGCAACGAAAGCGAGAAGCACACGGAGTCGAGGTGAGTCTGCCGATCATCGCCCTGTACCCGACCGACCGGAGGGGCCTCGATATCCCCGTCCGGATGCAAAAGAGGTGCACCTTCGATCCCATAGCACTCTACGAACGTGATGAAATCCGGAATTCTACCTTCACGGCGTTCAGCAAGTGGTGTAGGGATCAACAAGCAATCGAGTATGAAGATCGAATCGAGGACGAGGCTGCCGGCAGCTCGCTCAACACGGTAGGAAGGTCATCCAAACTTTCATGGAGGACGTTTCCAATCTTTACTTCCAATTCAGGTCACCGCAAGGATTGTACGTTGAGAAAAAGGATCTCGGGCTCCTGAGCATTGAACAACTCTCAGGAGGAGAGCAATCCCTCCTCGCTCTTGTCGGTGATATCGCCAGACGACTGATAATTGCAAACCCCACGCTCGCCGACCCTCTTCAAGGAAGCGGCATCATCCTCATCGATGAGATCGATGCACACCTGCACCCAACGTGGCAGTATTCTGTCGTTGAAAAGCTGAGGACCACCTTCCCTAACTGCCAGTTCATCCTCACCAGTTGCGCCCCTGCCATCATCTCACAGGGGAAACCGGGAGAGGTGTACCGTCTCTCCGTCGACATGGATACAATCTCCATAACGCAAGGGGTGCCCTCGTATGGCAAGGAGATGGATGAGATCTACCAGGACTTCCTTGGTCTGGAAACGGTACGTCCTAAAGAAGTGCATGACCGTATCAAGGAGATCTATGCCTTGATGGAGAGTGATCTGGACGAGGCAGAGAAGATAGTCAAGGAGCTTCAGGATATCGTTCACCAAGATAGTGAATTGGAGAAGATCCAGATGCTCATTGCCCGTAGGCGTACCATCGGGATATAACACGCGGCGTCTACGGCCACCAGCGATGTTGGGGCACCATCTGTTCAAAGACCGCCGTGTTAGAGCGTGGGTGAACGTGCGAGAAGAGAGGTGATGTGGCGATAGAGAGCCACTGGATGCTCAGCGCCTCCCCTCCTTTCTCGCAGTCACCAACATCTCAAAGCTGTCGCTGTCGAGGGGATGCTCTCGGCTGAAGTCTCCCAGGGTGGCTCCGAAGAGCTCGATCTCGAGAAAGCCAAGACGTTCGAGCATCTCGGTGATCTCTGCCGGAGTGTAGAAGCGTTCGCTGCTGGTCACCTGGTGTTCCACCTGATCATCATCAACGAAGGTGGTGACGTTCCGGTCGCGCATGGTGGCCGGGTCAAAGGAATTCTGCCGACAGGCGGAGGCTGCATCCTCACCGCCGCCATAGAACTCAGAGAGGGAGTGGGAGAGCGGAAAGAGGCCGTTGAGGGCGGTGAAGATGAAGAAGCCACCATCGGTGAGGGCCCTAGCCACGCTCTCGATGATCGCTTCATTCTCCTGATCGGTCTCCATCAAGCAGAAGCCGCCCTCACAGAGCATGATGACTGCATCGAATTGGTTCTCGAAGGGGAGCGCACGGGCATCGGCGTTGATGAAGGGGATGGCAAGGTGCTCGCTCGCCGCCTTGGCTCGAGCGCGAGCGAGCTGTGCTTCACTCAAGTCGATGCCGGTGACGTGATAGCCTCGCCTGGTAAGCTCGATGGCATGACGCCCGGTTCCACAGCCGACATCCAGAATCCTGATCTTCCTGTCAAAGCCCAACTCAGCTTCGATGAAATCACACTCACCGACGGTTCCCGTGGTGAAGGGTTCCTCATCATAGTGGGCCGCATAGTTTGAGAAGAGGGTAACGTACCAAGGCTCCGGCATCTGAATCTCATCCTTTGATGGCAGTATACTCCAACGCTTCGCCCTGTACAGATGCCACGCACCCTTTGAGAGAGCCGAGATATACCGAGAGGGCCGGCCCTATACTGTACAGGTCTAACAACGAGGAAGACGATGACAGGGACGATGCGATACAGGAATCATGAGAATCTTGTGGACTCTCAGGGAGCCTCCGCCCATCGTTGCTGGCGATGGGAAGCTCCAACCTGATTGATTGTATGGCTGTTCACCGACAACGGCGATGCTCCCAAAGCTTGGATAGTACCCATCAAAGATCGTGGAGGGGGACAAGCACCTCCCAATGCCCCTTTTGGCTGGTGCCTACCCGCTTGATGCTCTGCCGCCTCTTCAGCTTCGTTTGGTAATACTTCACTTGTCCTACTGTCCAGTTCAAAGCAGAGGCTATCTCTTCTTGGGTGAATCTCGGGTGTCCGTGCAGCAACGCGAGGAGTGCTCTGTCGTCATCGGTGAACGCAGCAGCCCCATATGGCCGCACCTGGTCGTTGACCGAGGAGACTTCATTGAAACCGGGACGGCTTCGGTATATATTCACCCGAAAATCAGAGCCGAGATCCATGAATGTCAACTTCCTGAAATTTTCCCACTCAAATCACTGATATCCGAACAGCCGCCGGCGTATCGCTTGGGGTTGCAACGATTTCCTTGCGATCAGCGCTTGCTTTTCCCCCGGTTGAGGTGTAGTATATTGAGTAACAAATAACACTCAATCAGGAGGTGGAAAATGCTCTTGGATTCACCGGTCGAGATACCCGATGTGCCGGGCAAGATCGTCAGGAAGACGGTCAGGGGGACGGTGTACATCGACTACGAGTACGACCGCGTCTACGACAGCGAGCGCAAGTACAACATCCCGAAGCGGACCACCATCGGCAAGCTGGCCGACGACGGGCGGATGCACCCCAACGCGAACTACCTGCGCTACTTCCCCCACCTGCCGCCCCCCGAGATCAGCGGGGGGACGGGGCGCAGCAGCTGCCTGAGGGTGGGCGCGCACATCGTCATCGACTGCGTGGTCCGCCACTACGGCCTGGAGGCGATGCTGGGCGGCCTGTTCGGCGGCGAGACGGGCTTCCTGCTCGACCTGGCCTCCTACTCGATCATCTGCGAGGACAACGCCGGGCAGTATTACCCCGACTGGGCCTGGGCCCACCCCCTCTTCACCGGGGGGATGCGGGTGTACAGCGACAGCAAGGTCTCCACCTTCCTCCACTCCATCACGCACGGGCACACCTCGTCGTTCCTCAACGAGTGGAACCGCGGGCGCAACCACCGGGAGCGGATCTACATCTGCTACGACTCGACGAACAAGCACAGCCGGGCCGGGGAGATCGCCATCGTCGAGAGCGGCCACGCCAAGGACGGGGGGGAGGCTCCGGTGTTCAACCTCTCGATCGCCCACGACGTGGGCGAGGGCGAGCCGCTCTTCTACGAGGAGTACCCGGGCAGCATCGTCGACGTGTCGCAGCTGGAGTACATGGTGGGCACGGCCGCCTCCTACGGCTACAGGAACGTGGGCTTCATCCTCGACCGCGGCTACTTCAGCAAGGCGAACATCCGCTACATGGACGCGATGGGCTTCCACTTCGTCATCATGGTCAAGGGCATGGCGGAGCTGGTCAGCTCGCTCATCGAGGAGAACAAGGGCAGCTTCGAGCGCAGCCGCCCCTGCTCGATCAGGACCTGGCGCGTCTATGCAAAGACCGTGGTGTCCAAGCTTTATGCCGACGACGAGCACGAGCGGCACTTCCACCTCTACTACAGCAGCGCCAAGGACAGCGCCGAGCGCGAGGAGCTGGAGGCAGACGTGGAACGCATGGGCAGGCTCATCAAGGCCCGGGAGGGGCAGAAGGCCGCCTTCCCCAAGGCGTTCAGCGACTGCTACGAGTTCTTCTACGCCAAGGACGGGGAGACGCTGCTCTTCGCAAAGGAGCGCGAGGGGGAGATCGAGCGGAGGCTGGGCCTGTGCGGCTACTTCGTCCTCGTCACCTCGGCGGCGATGGACGCCCGCGAGGCCCTGGACCTGTACAAGAGCCGGGACCAGGGAGAGAAGCTGTTCAGGGGGGACAAGTCCTACCTGGGCAACCGGACCCTGCGCGTCCACTCGAGCGAGTCGGCCTCGGGCAAGATCTTCGTCGAGTTCGTCGCCCTGATCATCCGCAGCAGGATCTACCGCCTGCTCAAGGAGGAGATGGAGGGCCTGCCCTCCCGGCCCAACTATATGACGGTGCCGGCCGCCGTCAAGGAGCTGGAGAAGATCGAGATGGTGCGGGGCATGGACGGCCTGTACCGCCTCGACCACGCCGTCACCAAACGGCAGAAGAGCATCCTCAGGGCCTTCGGCCTCGACGAGGAGGACGTGAGGCGCAAGGCGATCGAATTGGCCCAGAGACTGGCCAAGGGGGAGTGAGCGATGGCACGCACGAAATCATTGGCCTCAGTCGAGGCGGAGGTCTGCCAAGCCCAGGAGGCCGTGGTGAAGGCGAAGGCGAGATACGAGGCGGCGCTCGGGAAACTCGAGGACGCGATGGCCAGCAAGGACGAGGTGACGGCGAGGGAACTGCTCTCGGCATTCAAGAAAAGCGGCAAGCCCTACGCGGTAGTGATGCGCTACCTGCAGGAGGGGGTGAGACAGTAAAGACCACCCACAATCCAGTTTGAGTAACAAAATCACAGGAAGTTCACAATGAATGCCGGCTCAGGCAAGCCATACTCCTTGCACTCCCTGATGACTCTCGGAATACCGCTTCCCCACTGTTCTATGATTCTCATATAGGCGAAGGCGTTCGCGATCGCACGATTCCTGATCTTCGAGTACCCCGCTTTCATCTTCTCTATGGAAACCCCGCTCACCAGCATTCCGGGCGAAGTTATCTCCAACCGATCATCATAGAGTGCCACCTGAACGTTTCCCAGCACCAAATACGATCGATGGGCG
>JALOBD010000068.1 GCA_023228445.1 Sphaerochaeta sp.
TCCAACTCGAGGCAGATGTGGTCGGGCTCCTCGCTTTCGATGGCGAGGGTCACCTCGTCGACGCTCTGCGCTGATACGTGGGCGGTACCGACGAGCAAAATTTCCTTGCCGTCCTCAAGAGTGAGGCGGATGCGGGTGTCACTCAGCTTCTCGATGGTCATGCAGTCAACTATACTGAGGATGGACGACAGAAACAAGGGAATTTGACACGCTCCTCAGATTTGGAGTAGTTTTACCCCCATGGACACACTCTGGTATCTTGGCCGCCTCGCCCTCGCTTTCGCAGCGGGTTCCGGTACTGCCATCCTGCTTGGAAGGCACCGTCTGGTTAAAACGGCGGCCACCATGCAGATGGTCCTCGTCTGGTTGTTGCTCTTCTTCATGGGGGTAAACACCGCCTCCATCGAGAACATCACCGAACAGATGGCGAACATCGGCCTCTCTGCGTTGATCATCACCGCGTTGGCGCTCTCAGGCACCATCGCGGTGGCACTCCTCCTCTCACCTCGAAGTTCGGGGGAGGGGACGATCGCCATCGCAAAGCGCAAGGAGGGATCGCCGCTCCGTCGCCTCTGGGATATCGTCAAGGAACCGCTGATCCTCATCGCCATCGTCGCCTCCGGTCTGCTGCTTGGCCTCTATACCCCGCTCTTTGGGTGGTTTGACAACGCCCTGGTCTCCTATCTCCTCTATGTCCTGCTCTTCTTCGTCGGCATGGGGATGATTCAGCGCAGGATCAGCTTCAAGGGAATCTTTGCCAACAGAGCGCTGGTGTTCTTGCCGCTCTACACCATCGCCGGCACCTACCTGGGGGCGCTGGTCGTGCCACTCTTCACCGCATACACCGTCCGAGAGGCGATGGGGATGCTCAGTGGCTTTGGTTGGTATTCGCTGAGCGGAATTCTCATCAGCGATCTGGGCCATCCCGTATTGGGCTCGGTCTCGTTTCTCTCCAACCTGCTGAGGGAGAGCTTCTCCTTCTTCCTCATCCCGCTCTTCGGCAGACTGGGCAGACGCTACTACCCCGCTGCGGTGTGCAGCGGAGGGGCTACGACGATGGATGTGACGCTGGTCCTGCTTTCAGGACACTTCGGGATGCAGACGATGGTCGCCTCGATCTACCACGGGGTGGTGATGAGCATGGCAGCCCCCCTCCTCATCCCGCTCTTCTTCTAGCGTTTGATCCACAGTTGGGCGATGATGGAAAGCGGGCCTTCCTTCAAGAGGCGTACGGAGAATCTAGCTGGTCCGTCGATGGCGATGGGGGCAAGGGAGAGGATGGGGGCCAACGTCTCTGGAGGAGCCATCTGGATAAACTGGTAGCGTCCTGCCTCAAGGGCATACACCCCCTCGCTGCCCGGTTGCTCCTCCCCGCTCTCGATGGCGAGCAACTCCTCCGCTGATGGCGCGTCCTTGAACCCAACGAAGAGTACCCGACCGGTAGAGGTGAGGGTGATGATCACCTCACACCCCGACTGGGCGCCATCGAGCAGGGTGAGGGCGTTTTGGTAGGCATCCTCGCTGCTTTGGTAGACAAAGGGGGGTGCTTGGTAGATGATGGGTTGGATGAGTGAGAGCATCATGGAATCGGGGTGCTGCATGGGAGATACTGTAACAGAATGAAAACGGCAGGTAAAGTATCACAAATTCCATATACGTTGACGCGACGTAGGTCCAATAAGAACATCGTGCTGCGGGTCAACGACCTAGGTCACGTCGAGGTCAGCGCTCCCTTCCTCGTGCCCAAGGCGACCATTGAGGAGTTCATCCTGGCCAACGAGGAGAAGCTGCTCTCCCGCATCGCCGAGCGCAAGGAGCGTCACCACACCTACACTGATGGGGACCGCTTCCTCTATGAGGGCAGGTACGTCGAGCTATCGGTAGCCCATGGCAGTCGATACAACATTGCAGAAGAGAACGGGGTTCTGCGAGTAACCACCATCGAGGAGGAGTGTCCGCCGAGAGTGGTTGAGGCGCTGGTCCTCTGGCTCTATCGCAAGCGCACCCGCCAGCGGGTCAAGGAAATCTTGCCCATCTGGGCGATGAAACTGGGCTTGGCCACTCCCCCGTTCTCCGTCAGGGATTCGAAGAAGCGCTGGGCCAGCTGCTCGTCGAAGGGCAGGCTCAACTTCTCGCTCCGCTGTCAGGCGCTGACTGATGAGCAGCTCTCCTACCTGGTGCTCCATGAGTTGGCCCACCTGATTCACTTCGATCACTCGCCGGATTTCCATGCACTGGTGAAGCACCATATGAGCTTTTACAAGAGCGTGCAACGCTCACTCTATGCGGTCCAGGAGGAGAGCCAACTCATCTGACGATTCACAACCACCGTCAGATTGTGTATGGTGGTTTTATGGAGGAACGCAATGAAACCTGACTATATTACGGACGGTGTCTATCGAGTCGCCGCCAAAGTGGGAAGCCGCGATCTCTTTGAGGGCATCTGGCCGATCCCTGATGGGGTGATGCTCAACTCATACGTGGTGATGGGAGAGAACAAGCGTGCCCTCATTGATTTAGTGAAGGATTGGGATGGTGCGCTTTGGACGGTCTTCGAGCAACTGGACAGCCTCGGCCTCGGTCCCGGTGGTCTCGATTACATCATCATCAACCACATGGAACCCGATCACACCGGGGCGATGGGCCAGATTGTCAGCCGCTACCCCGATGCCCAGATCCTCGCCAGCGAGAAGGCCCTCCCCTTGATCAAGAGCTTCTATAAGATCGAGAAGAACGTACGGGCAGTCAAGGATGGGGAGACGCTGGCGCTGGGAGGCAAGACCCTCAAGTTCTTCATGACACCGAACATCCACTGGCCCGAGACGATGATGACCTACGTCGAGGAGGATGGAGTGCTCTTCAGCTGCGATGGCTTCGGCTCTTTCGGACGCTATGAAGGGTGCTTTGATGATGAGCTGGGAGCCAACGAAAAGGCACATCTCAAGAGTGAGACGGAGCGCTACTACGCCAACATCGTCTCCTCCTTCTCGGCCTTCGTACAGCGGGGCATCGCCAAGCTGGCAGGCACCGATATCAACGTTGTCGCACCCAGCCATGGGGTGGTCTGGAGGGGGAATCCCAAAGAGATCATCGAGCACTATGCCCGCCTCGCCTCCTACATGCAGGGGCCGAGGGAGAAGGAGGTAGCGATCGTCTGGTCGAGCATGTACGGAAATACCGAGGCACTCTTACAGAGTATCGTCGACGGGATCCGCAGCGAAGGCATCGATGTCCACATCCTCCAGGTCCCCCAGACCCACGCCTCCTTCGTGCTGGAGAAGGTCTGGAGGAGCGAGGGGCTTATCATCGGGATGCCGACCTACGAGTACAAGATGTTTCCGCCGATGTACCACGTCCTGGACATCCTGGAGCGCAGCCACGTACAGGGACGCAAGGCGTTGCGCTTCGGCTCCTTCGGTTGGTCCGGTGGAGCGCAAAAACAGTTCGATGTCTTCGTTGAAGCGATGAAGCTCGACTACAAGGGGTGCATCGAGTACCAGGGTTCCCCCACCGACGAGGACAAGAAGAAGGCCTTTGAACTTGCCAAGGCGATGGCCAGGGAGATCAAGGAGCTGTAGGTCTCGCACTTCAAATTATCGAGAGAGTCATCACCCCACCAGTTTGGTGGGGTGGTTTGTTGACGGAGACACTCATGCCTTCTACCAGAAAGGCAAGATCAACAGTGCGTGTCTACCCAGAAATGTTGACCAAGCTGTGTGGCGGAACATACTGGCAATGGTTCAGCCGATCATGTATTGGCAGACGACGTGTGTGTTCAAAAAGTTTGTTTGAAGAACACATGTACACCTTCCCCTACCGAGCGGTAGATTCATTGAAAAATACATGTGATGGGTGCGCCATGAAGAAACTGCTGGTATTTGCCTTGATCCTGCTTTCGTTTCTATTTGTATCCTGTGTGACGAGCTTGGATAGAACGCTGCTTCAACATTCCGCAAGTTCGATAGACCCAAAGGTACCAAATTTAGAACTGAAGAATGAAACCCCGATTTTTCAGTGGGAAGATCAAATTCCAAAGCTCTCTCCACAAATTCCTGCCTCTGTACGATATTCGAGCGTGAGTGCGAAAACAATCTGATAGAGTGGAATGGTGATGACAAATGGGGGACCATTGACCTCATCGTGATAGATGCGTCCCTTGATGATTTGGTATTTACAACGAGGGTATACGTAGAGATAGAGCTCAGAATTTTTGACATCAATGGAAAGAAAGTCTGGACTAATCCTATAAGAATGTCGGAAAGATTGTTAACTGGACTTCTGAACAGGTCGATTCGGAAGCCTTAACCAAAATAGTCAAAGCCGTCAAAGAGCTGATTGAGGGAAGCTAAAGCTGATGTACGCAGTGATGCTCCAGAAATCATTGTGAAGCTTGAGAGTGCGTTGGCAAAGCAAGAATAGGGGTCAATTGCTGTACTGGCTTGTTGAGATGGTCTGACCAACGAGTGGTTGGATAACGAGCAGCGGTCATTTTCTGCTAGCCAGAGGCCATGTCATCAGAGTAAAGCGCCTGCACGTAGCCTTACTACTGTCTCGAGCGCCCGCATCACGCGCTCATCCTTTGTTTCCATCAACGATGCATACAAGGAGATTGGATCGACCATATTGCCTTTGGCGAAGAGCAGCGGGTCGTACCGCCATAGCTGCAGCTCGGTGATATCTTGGGCAGGAAATGCCCCAGGATCTTTGGTGAGCATGAGGTGATGTGCCGACATCTGCGTTGATGAGATCGCCCTGACCGAATACAGCGGAGGATTGAGCATGCTCATCTTTGACAAAGCCTCCAAGCCGGCAATCGGTCCATCATAGACTTTTGTGGTGGTATGCACAGTTCTGAGAACAGGTGAACGGAGAAAGGGTACGCCTTTGGACACGTATTGGGGACCTTCAAACCTGCGATAGGTTTTGCTTCGGTTCAACGGTCCGCTCCATTCAAAGGTCAACAGCGTATTCTCGGCAAGAGCATTCAACGCCCGTGAGGCCGACATCTGTGAGATTTTGAGCTTCTGTGCCATCTGCGTTGTATTGATGACCAAGCCTTCTTCGTACAGAAACGTCAGATACACACATTGGGTTACTGGAGAGAACGACGTGGTGCGGGGAAGTGGTTCGTGTTGTTGTCGGGTAAGTTTCAGCCCCAGAAATGGTAAGAACACTTGTTCAGTACCCGTGATGAAGGAAATCCTCTTTGACATGTAGGTCTTAAGCCGCTGTGCACTGATCTTGTGATGAAACATCACTACTTCTTTGGGGGTCTGTTCAAAAAGGAGTTGCCTGTGCTTTTCGATTTGTCCAACTCTTGGTAGATCTCCTGTGACCTCAAGAATGAGACACTGTGTATCGAGGATAGTTGTTTCATAGATTGCATAGAGCGATTGCATGAATAAGGGAAGATTCACCGATCCCTGCCAAGGGTGAATGGAGACATCCGGTCCAAAGAATTCAGTAAGAGTTGAGACAAGATCAGTGGGTGTATGTTCTTGGCTACCCATAGTATCATCGATATAACATATCAATTGTTAGATTGAAAGTCATAGTGTTAGATTTATCTTCTTTTCTCATACAACTGTGCTGGTGTATAAATCAAACGCATCAATGGGGAGTGCTTCAGGCTTGATCCCCTGCAGCAGAATCAGAGACCATGCTCCTCACTTCTGTGCAATAGGGCAAGTATCCATGGCAAGATCAAACGGGATGCAATTGATTGGCCTGGTCGTCCTTAAAAACAGTGTGATGATCCAGGCCGTGAAGGAATAAAAACCCGGTCCCTCCCATTGGTACGAACCGGGCTTTCATTACGTTGGGATCTTCTACTCGATGATCTTCAACAGGTGTCGGGTGAAGCCTTCGAGCCAAGCTACTGAGGAGATGGAGACTCGCTCTTTGGTGGAGTGGGCATCCCACATCTTCGGGCCGAAGGAGACTGAATCCATGCCCGGTACCCTGCTGTTGATGATGCCGCACTCAAGGCCTGCATGGATTGCCGTGATGGTGGCTTCCTTGCCGGTATACTCCTCATAGGCCTTTGCGCAGAAGCTGGTCAACTTCGATTTGGGGTTGGGTTTCCAGGAGGGGTAGCCCCCTTCAAACGAGACCTCAGATCCGATGAGGGAGAAGATGGAGGCGAAGCGCTTGGCCACATCATCACGTGATGAAAGAATCGAGGAGCGGTGGCTGGCGATGACCTTGAACCCTTCGTCATCGAGGGAGAGGATCGCCAGGTTGGTTGACGTCTCCACGATGCCGACAATCGACATGCTCATCGCATCGACACCGTGCGGAGCTGCATAGAGGGCGGTGATGAACGCCTTGCTTTCTGCCTCGTCGACCACCTTGCTGGGTACCGCCACCTCAGTTGCTGAGATCATGAGGTCGGGGTCGGAGACCTCGTATTCACCGCTGAGCTCTGCCTGTACCTCGTTGAGCATGTCACTTACCAGCGCCTCATCTTTGGCATCGATGACAAAGCCAAATTTGGCGGTGGAGGGAATGACGTTCCGCTTCGTCCCTCCCTCAGCACTGAAGAGGGAGAAGGAGGGCAGATGGGCCAGCAGCCGTGCTGCAACCTTGATGGCATTGGCCCGCTGCTTGTGGATCTCAGCACCGCTGTGTCCGCCCTGCATGCCGCTGGCGGTAAGCAGAAACGCTTTGGTGTGTTGTTTGGGTGCCTGCCACTGCACCTTCTTGATAACTCGCGTCTCGATGCCGCCGGCGCAACCGATGTAGAAGACTCCCTCATCCTCACTGTCGAGGTTAAGCAGGAGGCGGCTATTGATGTCCCGCTCCCGGAGAGCGAAGGCACCGGTGAGGCCGGTCTCCTCCTCGACGGTGAAGATTGCCTCCAACGGACCATGCTCCGCCCCCTTGTCCGAGAGGAGGGCGAGCATCAGGGCGACGGCAATCCCGTTGTCCGCCCCGAGGGTCGTGCCCTGGGCCTTGAGGATATCTCCGTCACGGACGAGGATAAGTGGATCGGCAGAAAAGTCATGAACGATACCCTCATCCTTCACACAGACCATGTCCATATGCCCTTGAAGGGCTACCGATGGCTTCGATTCGAAGCCCGGTGCAGCGCCTTTGCGGATGATTACATTGCCCGCCTCGTCCTTGATGTATTCAAGATTATGTTCTTTTGCGAAGGCGATGAGGTACGCCTGCATGCCCGCTTCGTTACCGGACTCCCGGGGGATGGATGAGATATCACTGAAGTATCTCCAGAGCGATTGGGGCTCTAAGCCCCGTACAGCTTCTTGCATCAGTATGCTCCTTGTTTTGTTTATGCAAAGCGGTCCCGGACAAGGTTACCGTTGATGAAGAGGCCCTTCATCTGGAGGTTCTTGTCCAACACGATGAGGTCGGCGATGTAGCCGGGGACCAGCATGCCTTGTTTGGAGAAGTTATAGATTCGAGCCGGGTTGGTTGAGCTCATCTGGCTCGCCTGCTGGATGGGGATCTCCCACTTAAGCATGTTGCGAAAGCCCTGCAACATCGTCAGGCCGCTACCAAGGAAGAGGTCGGGGTTGTCCAGGGCGACGAAGGCTCCGTCACTGCCGACTTTACAGGCGATGCCGTTGGCTGTACATGGGCCGGTACGTTGTTTGGTGGGCTTGAGCGAATCGGTGACCATGACGATGTTGTCCAGCGGCTTGTCACGCAGCAGCATCTTGATCAACTCGGGGTGGATGTGGATCCCGTCGGCGATGATCTCACACTGCATCTCACGTTGGATGAGGATGGCGCCGACGGTGCCGGGGTTGCGGTGGTGCAAGCGGCTCATGGCGTTGAAGAAGTGGGTGGAGTGGAAGATGCCCGCCTGCATCCCCTCGATGATGTTCTCGTAGGTGGCATCCGTATGGCCTGCCAATAGAACGATGCCCTCTTCTCGAGCTAAGAGTGCTAATTCACGCATCCCTTTCAGTTCTGGGGCTACTGTCATGCAAAGGATCTTCCCCTCTCCGGCAGCAATGAGCGCATTGAAGACATCCAGGTCGACCGGCAATACCCCGGCAGGGTTCTGGGCACCGACGCGTTCGGTCGAGATGAAGGGACCTTCGAGGTTGACTCCCATGATCTTCGCTCCCTTCTCCTTTCCCATCGCCGCGACAATCGCCTTTGTGGAGGCGATCATGACATCGAGTGTGTCGGTATAGACGGTGGGCATAAAGGCAGAGACGCCGAAGTCGGCAAGTCGTTCACTCATGTTCAAGATTGAGGAGGTCTCGCAGTCCTCGGTTCCCCAGCCTCCAATACCGTGCAGGTGGCTGTCGATGAAGCCCGGCATCACGTAGGCGCCGTCCACGTCGATGATGAGGGTGTCCGGGGGGAACTTCTTGTTGGCGAGGCGCCGCATGTTGAAGATGTCCCCGATCTCTCCTCTTTCATCGATGTAGAGGGCACAGTCATCGAGTTTTGCATAGCCGGTGACCACAGTCGCATTGGTCAGCACGGTTCTCATGCTCATGGCATACCTCTCTATACCTTAACTATACGAACATAGGGGTCTGCGGTCAATGAATGGTGGTCAGGTCATTGACCCACTTCTTTCCTTTGACCCTGGCCAAGCCGATGAACATCTTTGTCACCTCCTCCATGCCGAGCAGGAGGTAGAGGCTGGTGATGGTGAGCTTGAAGACCGCTGAACCGAGGAATGCCAGCGGGACACCGACAGCCCAGACGCCGAAGAGCTCAGCGAACATCGAGTACTTGGTGTCGCCGCCACTGCGGAGTATGCCGACGATGATGACGATGTTGATGCTGCGTACCGTCATCAAGGATGCATGGACGTAGAGACAGGTGATGGCAAGGCTGCGTACCGTATCACTGATGTTGAACAATCGGGTGAAAGAGGGAGCGAAGAGCGCCTCGAACGCTCCCATGGCGAGGCCAATCCCGATTGCGGTGAGGATGAAGCGCCGGGCGTACCGATGGGCCGCTTCAATCTCCCCCTCCCCGATCTTGATGCCGATCATAATCAAGGTGGCGTTTGAAACTCCCATCAGCGCGACGAAGAAAAGGTTGCCGATCGCCTCGGTGACGTTGATGGCCGCGATGGCGGCAATGCCCATCTTTGCATAGGCGATCTTGTAGGCGACCATCCCCAGCGACCAGAAGATCTCGTTGAAGATCACCGGCAGGCTGGTGGGCACCACGTGGGCGAGGAAGGGGCGGTCGAGGCGGAAGGCGTCGAGGCTTCTGATCGCGATCACGGGATGGCGCTTGTAGACGATGATGGTGAGGATGATCACCTCCAAGAGGCGGCTGAGTGCTGTTGAGAGGGCAGCTCCTGCCACTCCCCACGCAGGGAAAGGTCCGATGCCGAAGATCAAGAAGTAGTTGCCCACCGCGTTGAAGGAGAGTGAGAAGAGGGCGACCTTCAGCGGAGTCTTTGCATGACCGGTGACCCTCAATGCGGTGGCCAGGATTTGGGAGACAGCACTGAAGACGTAGCTGATGGCAACGACGCGCAAGTACTGTGAACCACGCAACACCACCGTCGCATCGTCGGTGAAGATGTGCATGATCTGTCTCGGGAAGAGCAACGAGGTCGCGGCCATTGCCAGGGCGGCGATGCCTGCCACCAAAAGCGAGAGGCCGAGCACCTTCTGGATGCTGGTGCGGTTGTTCGCTCCCCAGAACTGGGAGAGAAAGATTGCCGCTCCCGAACAGACGCCAAAGTACAGCAGGCTGATAAGGAAGAACATCTGGTTGGCCAACGCCACCGCAGCGATCGAGGCCTCGCCGAGCTGCCCGATCATCAGGGTATCGACGAAGGAGAGCGAGTTGTTCAACAAGCCCTGGAAGACCACCGGTAGGGCGATGCCCACCATCTTTGTATAGAACGCCTTGCGTTCGCTCATGGCTTTGCTCACCGATTCATGCACGGCTCACCAAAGTGTGAGCCAACTCCTTTCTCCGGGCTTTCTCGAGTGCTTCGAGGACGAGGGGGCGATTTTGCTTTTTATGGTGGTGCAACAGTGCACGTTGGAGCCTGCGTTCCCGTCCCTTGGGGACGTGCACCGGTGCAAAATTGCGCCCTGGTCTTGGATCGAGGCCAGTATAGTACATACAGGTGGCGCTTGTCCCAGGGGTTGGGTAGAAATCTTGCACATCATCGGGGATGAAGCGCCCCTTCTTCAAGTACAGGGCCAGCGTGATGGCGTCATCGAGTGTGCAGCCCGGGTGGGCGGAGATGAAGTACGGTAGGAGGTACTGTCTCTTGCCAGCTCTCCTGCTCTCTTTATCAAAGAGGGCCTGAAACTCATCATAGAGCTCAATGGATGGCTTTCCCATCATATCCAGGACATTGTTGGAGACGTGTTCGGGAGCAACACGCAGCTGACCGCTGACGTTGTGTGCCGCCAGATGGGTGATGAACGCCTCGATGGTGGAGGAGCGGGCAACCTTGAGCAGGTAGTCATAGCGCAGACCGCTCCTGATAAAAAGCTTCTTCACCCCCGCAACTGACTCGACCGCCTTGATCAGATCAAGGTAGTGGTCGTGGTGCTCGATGAGCTCGGTGCAGGGCTCTGGGTGAAGGCAGAGTTTGGCCCGGCAGGGGCCATGCTCCCCCTGGCGTAGGCAGGAGGGGCCCTGGAAGTTGGCTGTCGGTCCTCCAAGGTCATGAATGTACCCCTTGAAGGCGGGGTGGGCGGTCATCCGCTTCGCCTCCTTGACCAGCGAGGCCTTGCTGCGGGTTTGGATCATCCGCCCTTGATGGCTCTCGATGGCGCAAAAGGAGCAGGAACCGAAGCAACCACGGTTGCTGGTCAGTGAGAAGCGGACCTCGCCGAGGGCGGGGACTCCGCCGTGCTTCTCATAGTCGGGGTGAGGGTCCAGCGTGTAGGGCAGTTCGTAGAGGGCATCGAGCCGGTCCTGCTCCAACGGGAGGGCCGGCGGGTTCTGTATGACGGAGCGCCCTCCGCTCTGCTGGATGACCGGCCTGCCCTTGATTGGGTTCTCCTCGCGCATGCGCAGGGAGAAGGCGTGGGCGTAGGTGTGCTTACCATCTTCGGTGGGGGTGTTTGAGTGTGTGTCACGTTCACTGACCGCCTCGTAGGAGGCGATGGTGACCGATTGCTCGGGAAGCTCATCCTTGTTGCTGGTCACCCAGACGGTGCCGGAGATGTCGTGCATCTCCTTGATCGACTCACCCGCATCAAGACGTCTCACGATCTCGAGGCTCTGGCGCTCCCCCATGCCGTAGACAAGCAAATCAGCCTTGGCATCGAGGAGGATGGAGCGACGTACTCGGTCGCTGTGGTAGTCGTAGTGGGCCAGCCGTCGTAGCGATGCTTCGATGCCGCCGATGATGATGGGGATCTCCTTACCATAGGCTTGGCGGGCGCGGTTGGTATAGACGAGGGTTGCTCGGTCGGGCCTCAGGCCCGCCCTTCCACCCGGGCTGTACGTATCGGTGCTGCGTTTTTTGAGATTTGCGGTATAGTGTGCTACCATGCTGTCTATGTTTCCGCCGCTGACCATGGCACAGAGACGCGGTTTTCCCATCACAAGGAAATCTTTTGTTGAGTTGTGGGCA
>JALOBD010000069.1 GCA_023228445.1 Sphaerochaeta sp.
GCCGAGACCTCAGGAAGGGCATCGTCGACGACCTTGAGCTCATGAAGAGACCCGACTGGATGCTCACCCTCACCACCTACCTCGAAAACGGCGCCTTTGATTTTGTGGTGAAGCCAGGGTTCAATCCATCTATCATCGGCATGGACAATTCAAAGTTCTCGATGCTGGATGAAGGAATGCTACAAATGATCGATGCAGGAATGATCACCATACCTGAATTTCCCAGCACTCATAACTTGAAAAACATATCATTGGGTGGACGGTATCGTTTCCTCTTTGATCCGGTGGACATAGGAGTCATGTACTACTTTGGCTATTTCCATGACCCTGGGGTTACAATCAAATTGGATCTTAACCAAATGCCACCTGTTCCCTCTGACATCGAAAGCATTCAGTTTACTCGATACCATTTCGTGGGTCTCGCATCAAGCTACTTCTTTGAGCCTTTCACCTTGGCATTGGAAGGGGGCATGTTCTTCAGTGAGGACACGGATGGAAGTGATTCCAGCCTCTACAACTCCAAGCTTGTGTATCTTGCCGAAGTATCCTACACCAATCCGAACAACTCCCTCTTTGTTGCACTCAATTACCAAGGACAGATGGTGCTGAATTATACTCCAGATCCTAGCCTTGCCAATCCATATCTCGACGTTGATGCAATGGCCGCTTTCAACGGCAAGGCATACCAAAACAACCTCACCCTCGCCATGGAGTACCCCTTCATGCAGGAGAAGTTGAAGCTTCGCATTGCCGGTACGTATCAGGTGGAGAGCATGGGCTATGTGGGGTTGGGTTCACTGGCCTATGACTTGGATGATGCGGTAGAGGTATTTGCAAAGTCGACGCTGTATGGAACCTTCGATGAGAATCGTGCGGGACTCTACAACACATGGAAAGAAAACAGCCAGATCCAGGTTGGCGTGAGAGCTTGGTTCTAAGTGTTTTGTTGTGATAGGATGGCCATGGAGGCATCCATGGTCATCCTGTCCGATCTTTTACTCTTCTTCACCACCGCTCTTGTGCTCTCGATTACCATTTTGAGCATCGTGTTGCGTGTTCGGGTGGACGACAGCTTCACCGGATCCTTCTTGTTGGTCCTCACTCCGTTGAGTCTACAAATGTGCCTGACGCTCCTCTCCACCTACCTCGGGCGGACGCTGAGCACGGCCCATCTGACATCATTTCCCTACCAGGTGTATGTGCTGGGAGTGACCATAATTTCAGTGCTCCTCACCACCACCATCCTGCTGACCATGAGTCGCTACCTCATCAAGCTCCTGCCGGCAACCGAAGCTCAAAAGAGGCTCGGCAATCGGCTGTTGACCATCTTCATCACCCTCTTCTTTCTCATCAGCCTCTGGGTCATCATCGCAATGAGCAACGGGGACTGGCTTCAGGCGTTTACCAATACAATGCACTACCACTTCTTCTCCGGCTCGATGTTTTTGGTCATCCATGGCATCATCGCCCTCTTCTACATCAAGAAGGCCACCACCTACGAGGAAGAGCGGCTTCTCAAGGGCATCAGCGCCACCTTCCTGCCGCTCTTGATACTCTTTCCGTTGGATCTGATTTTTTTTCGACAGAGCAACTTCAAGCTCGTCTACCTCTCCTTCGCCATTCTATCGGCGTACCTCTACTACTTCATCTCACGACGATATATCCTCACCTACGAACAGGCCGAGGTGGTCAACGCCCAGATTATCAACGAGTATGGAATCTCTGAGCGTGAAGCCGAGATCATCAGCTTGCTGGTGGAGGGGCTGAGCAACCAGCAGATCGCCAAGCAGCTCTACATCTCCCCCAATACGGTGAAGACCCACATCAAGAACATCTATGCAAAGGTTGGCGTCAACAACCGTCTCCAGCTCTTCAGTCTGTTGAAGAAGTAGACTCCTTACAGGTAGCGCATACCCCAGTCAAGAAGAACGTGTGGTCAGAGACGGTAAACCCATACTGCTGCTCCCACCGTTTCAAATCCTCTTTCATGAGACACGCTCCGAGATCGATGAACCGGTGGCAGGCGGTACAGTGAAACCAATGGCTATGCTCTGCCTGCTCCTTGGTGCAGCTGTAGTAGCGCTCGGTGCCGTGGTCGGTGCAGTGCAAGACAAAGCTGTCGAGATACCCCCGCTGCTCCAAGTAGTGGAGGCTTCGGTAGACCGTGGCTTGGTTACAACTCACATCAGGGTGTTGCAACAAGGCTGAGACCGAGAGTGGTTCACTCGCCTGCTCCAGGACGTGGAGCAGACTCCTTCTCGCCTTCGTCATGCCCGTCTCCTTCGTTTCCTCAGCACATTGGCCAAGAGTACGCTCAGATAAAAGAGTCCGGCAATGACCACCACCATCGCACCGACCGGCGCGTCGAGGACCCAGCCGGCACCGAGTCCGGCGGTGGAGAAGATGAAGGAGTAGATTGTCGAGGCGACCATCATCGACGCCAGGTTGCGTGCCCCAAAACCCGCAGTACCCGCCGGCAGCGTCAACATCGCGATGACCATCACGATGCCGACGAAGGTCTGAAGGAGTACCACGGCGATGGCGGTTACCGCCAGGATGACGAGAAAGACCATCCTGGTGGGAATGCCCCGTACCTGGGCGAACTCCTCATCAAAGGCGGTGGCCTCAATCTGCTCGTAGTAGCGCCAGATGAGGAGGATGACCACCACATCGAGGCTCAACAGCAACCAGAGGTCTTGGGTGGAGATGAGCAGGATATTGCCGAAGAGGTAGCTTGATGGATCGGAGTAGCCCGGTGTCTTTGCCATGAAGAGCACCCCGATGGACATCCCGATGGCCCAGATTGCCTGGATGACCGTATCCTCCCGCTGCTTGGACTTGAGAGAGGCGGTCCCGATGAGCAGGGCCGACAACAGAGCGAAGACAATCGCTCCAACCATCGGGGAGAGGGAGGGGACTTTCCCTGTCGCCGAGAGGTAGAGGGCGATGCCGATGCCCCCGAGCACCGCGTGGCTGATCGCTCCGGCCAAGCTTGCGATCCGCTTGACCGTCACCACCGAACCCAAGAGCCCAAAGAGGATTGAAGAGAGCGCCCCGGCGAAGAAGGCGTTGCGTACAAAGGGGAAATCGGGTGAGACGAGGGCTGAAAAGAAGCCGGTAAGATTATCCAAGTTGCGCCTCCTGCCAGCATTGGTCAGCGGGAATTGCCATCTCATGGAGAACCCGCTTGGTACCATCGTCGACATCCTCCAGCGGGTGTTGGATAACTGTTCGCGCCCCAGTGGTTTCATTGAGGGCATCGATGCAGAAGACTCGGTCAACGAGGGAGGAGACCTGGCGCATGTCGTGAGTGACGATGAGGATCGTCGTCTCCCCCTTGAGATGGGCCAGCGTGTCGTAGAGCCGCCGCTCGCTCTCCCGGTCCATGTTGGCCGTCGGTTCATCGAGGATCAACATCGCCGGCTCTCCTACCAGAGCCCTGGCCACCAGGACCCTGCGCCGCTGTCCGCCGCTGAGTTCACTGTATGGACGATCGACAAGACCCTCCATCTGTACCAGAGAGAGTGCCTTGATGACCACATCATCCTGCCTCTTCTTGCCCTTGACCGTGCCATCGACGACGCCCATGCGGACCACTTCGCCCACCGATATGGGAAAGGAGGGGTCGTAGGAGGCGTGTTGGGGCACGTAGCCGATGAGGGATCGGCTGCGCTTGGGGGGGTGGCCGAGCAATTCCACGACCCCCTGTTGTGGCTCCTCAAGGCCAAGGATCAACTTGAGCAACGTCGTCTTGCCCGATCCATTGGGACCGACAAGGGCGATGAACTCACCGCTGTGGAAGTGGAAGGAGACATCGCTGAGAACATCGAGGTGAGGATAGGAGAACGAGACGGCTGAAAACTTCATTGCGATGGGGAGATCTCTCATAACGCCTCCTTGAGTGCCTGTCCCATGGCGAGGATGTTGGCAAGCCAATCGTAGGCCAAAGGATCGAGAGCGACCACCTTCGCCCCGACTGCTTGGGCAACACGCTGGGCACTGACGGCAGGAAACTGCTTTTGCACGAAGATCGCCTTGGCCCCTTCGGTCTTTGCCGCTGTGATGAGGCGCTCGAGGTCCTTGGCCGTCGGCTCCTTGCCACCGGTCTCCACCGCCTCTTGCACGATCCCAAATGAGTCGAGGAAGTAGCCAAAGGAGGGGTGATAGACAAAGACCGTCGTCCCGGCAAGCGGCAAGAGCTCTGCTTGGAGGGCAGCAAAGGTTGCATCGATCCTCTGGGCAAGCTCATCGGAGCGCGCTCGTATGGTTGCCCCTTCGCTCATCCCGACCAACGACAGCAGCGCGGTGGTGGTATTGGTCAACAATACCTTGGCTTGGTCATGGCCAAGCCAGCTGTGTCGGTCGATATTGAGCCCGTCGGGGTCGTGGTGGTGATCATCATCCTCCTCAAGGGTGCGCAGCACCATCCCCTCGGTCGCGTCGATAATGGCAAGGGACGGGTAAAGCGTTGCCACCTTGGGCCGGAGGGCCAACTCAAAGTCGGTACCGCTCAACAGCCAGATGCGGGCCTTTGCCAGCTGCGCCATTTGGGAGGGCGATGGCTCATAGGAGTGGGGATTCTGCCCCTCTGCGACCAGCGTCACCACCTCGACGTACTCAGCAGCGATGGAGTCGACGAAAAATGCCTGTGGCAGAATTGAGACGGCAACGACAGGTTTTTGGTCCACTGCCTCTTTGGAGCCGCCGCCAAAGAGCAGGGCGGGGAGCAAGAGAACGAGCAGGATAAGGGTGCTACGCATGGAATCTCCTTGTGAGGACAAGATAGTGAAGGATTGCTAATTTTGCAAGTCATTCGCATTCCTGCACCACCAGGATATCTCGTTCTGCTTGTGCCGTAGGGTTTGGAAGTTCCAAACTGGCATCGTGACATAGAGGAGGAGTTTGGCTTAGGCAGGAGTCTCTCGTACTTGGTATGCATCGATAGGCCCTGCAATTAAAAGGAATTACAAAACCTTCCAATCAGTATCTAGTACCTCTTGATTGAACAGAGCTCCTCTTCATACGCTGATGATCTGGACATGTTGGGTATGGATTACCAACTCTTCTCAAAAATGCTTGTCACGCATCTATTGGACTGTGTGTTTTCTCGATGATTCAACTCATGAATATTGCCTGAGAGGTGTGAAGAGCAATATGGGAGTGGGTAATCAAGCCTCCGATTTGTCGCCTGCAGGTGGTGCCTGTGAGAGGCGACGATATGCTCGTGCTGTCATCTTCATCAGCTGCTTGAAGCGACGGCTGAAGTAGCCGACATCAGTGTATCCCAACATCGCGGCAATCTCCTGGACCTGGAGGTCGGTCATTGCCAGCAGTCGACACGCCTCCTGCATCTTCAATTCGTAGAAATACTCCATCGGTGAGCTGCTGGTATAGCGATTGAACAGTGTGTGGAGATAGCTCTTGGAGACCATCGTGTAGGCAGCGATCTCGCTCAGCGTCACCGTCTCAGCAAGCCGGCTGTGCATATAGCGGATCGCCTTGGTGAACATGCTGTTGCCAGCCTCCCCTCCGCTCCCCTTCTCCTTGAAGAAGATGGCTGAGAGGATTGTCTGGGTCAACGCGGATGCGTGAACCAGGTTGCCACGCGAATAAGCACCCTCCAGCGTGGCAAAGAGCATCGAGAAGAGCGCCTTGACCTCTTCCTGATCCTTTGGGGGCCCCAGGTCGATCACCCCTGCCCCTTCAATCGGGAACGCGGCGGCATCACTTGCGGAAAAGTGAAGCCACAGGAGGCTCCAAGGCTCGTGTTCATCAGCCCAGTAGAGGTGCGCCGTACGGTGTGGGATGCAGAAGGCCTCTCCGCCCTTAAGCGATACTCGCCTCCTGCCCACCTGGATTACTCCCGCTCCTTCAAGGCAGCAGAGCAGGATGTGCTGGTCGCAGCCATTGACTCGGTTGCGGTAGTGGCGGGAGGCTCTTGGAAAGTACCCGACATCGGTGGGGTAGAGGCGACGCAAGAACTGGTCATCTTCGAAGGAAGCCACGATAAAATCGGGCAACACAATGAGCTTCTCTCCTGGAAATCCCTCTCTCCTCCCACTGTCCACCATAGAGCCAGCCTACCATACTGTGGAATATAATCCAAGTTTTTGTCTCTTTACCCCCTACAAATCATACCCAGGTGGCGTACAATTTAAGCAAGGACTTCAAGGAGGGACGCATGAAGACGGTACAGAACGAGACGGTGAGGATTTGGGAAGAGAGTGTTATCATACCAACATATGAAACCGGAAAACCCGATGTAAATCCGATGTTCTTTGAGCGGCGGGTTTATCAGGGAAGCTCGGGCAAGGTCTACCCACTACCGGTCACCGAGACCCTCCTTGGCGAAAAGAAGTCCAAGGAATATACCGCAGTTTTCTTGGAGAACAGATATCTGAAGATCATGCTGCTTCCCCAACTCGGCGGAAGAATCCAACGTGCAATCGACAAGACAAACGGATACGACTTCGTCTACTACAACCACGTGGTCAAACCAGCGCTGGTGGGGCTTGCCGGCCCATGGATTTCAGGAGGCATTGAGTTCAACTGGCCGCAGCACCATCGACCATCGACGTTCCTCCCCATCGAATACCACCTCCAGGAGAGTGAGGATGGATCGGCCACCCTCTTTGTCGGAGAGACCGATGTCATGTACGGGACCAAGGGGATGGCGGCGATCACGCTCTACCCAGAGCGCGCCTACATCGAGATTCGAGGGCGCCTCTACAACCCGACCACGATGGACCAAACCTTCCTCTGGTGGGCCAATCCCGCCGTTGCCGTCAATGAGCACACCTTCTCGGTCTTCCCCCCTGACGTACACGCCGTGATGGACCACGGCAAACGAGCCGTGAGCACCTTCCCCATCGCCACCGGAGAGTACTACAAGTTCGACTACTCGGCGGGTGTCGATATCTCCCGATACAAGAACATCCAGGTTCCCACCTCGTATATGGCGTACCAATCAAAGTATGACTTCATCGGAAACTTCGATGAAGGGCGTCAAGCGGGCCTCTTGCACATCGCCGACCACCATATCTCGGTGGGAAAGAAGCAGTGGACGTGGGGCAATGGCGACTTTGGTCAAGCGTGGGACCGGAACCTGACTGATGAGGATGGCCCCTACATTGAATTGATGACCGGCGTCTACACCGACAACCAACCCGATTTCACCTGGCTTGCACCCCACGAGGAGAAGACCTTCACCCAGTACTTCATGCCGTACAAAGAGGTCGGCAGGGTCACCGATGCCAACGAACAGGTGGTGGTGCGCTACGAGCAGACTGGCGACAACGCAGAGCTCTCTGTCTATGCCACGCAACCGTACCCCAGCGCCTCGATCACCGTCACCGGTGCAGGCAAGACGCTGTGGGAAGTGCAGGCCGACTTGGGCCCGGAGGCACTCCTGAACAAAACGGTTTCGCTTGGTGCCCTCCCCATCGAGGATACCGTGCTCACCGTCGTCGATGAACACGGGTTCCCCTTGATCACCGTCACCGTCGAACGGCATGAGGACAAGCCGCTGCCCGAGCCTGCAAAGCCACTGCCACCGCCTGCCGAGCTGAAGAGCACCGAAGAGCTCTACCTGGCGGCAGTCCACCTCATCCAGTACCGCCACGCCAGCGCTTCTCCCGCCGATTACTACCTCGAGGGGCTGCGGCGAGACCCCAGTGACGCCAGGCTCAACGATGGGTGGGGCCAGTATCTCTACCGACAGGGGCGATTCGAAGAGAGCCTCCCCTTCTTTGATCGTGCCATCGACAAACTCCAATGGAAAAACCCCAACCCACAGAGCTGCAAGCCGTTCCTCCACCGAGGCCTGGCCCTGCTCATGCTCGATCGCAGCGATGAAGCCTACGACTCAATCTTTAAGGCGGTATGGTCGGCCGACACCCAAAACGTCGCCTGGTACTACCTTGCGTGCCTTGCAGCGCGAAAAAACCGGCTGGCCCAAGCCCTTGAATTCGTAGGAAAGGCCCTCGTCTTCAATGCACACGACATGAAGAGTCGCCTCTTGAAGACGGTCTTGTTGCGCAGGATGGGGGTAGAGCGCCAAGAGTGGTTGAGCGAAAGTCTTCGCATCGACCCCTTGGACCTCGGCATCGCCTATGAGGCGGCAATGGCGTGCGGCAATCTGGAGGAGTGGAAGAAGCTGATGCGCAGCGAAGGCAGAAACTATCGTCTGCTCGCCTTCCGCTATACGGAGATGGGAGATGGTGAGGCAGCGCTCACGATCCTTGACCAAGGGCCGGCCGACCATCCGATGACGTGGTATGCCAAAGGGTGGATCACCTATCGGCACACCAACGACCTTGAGCAGGCGCTCGCCTCCTATCGCCAGGGCGAGACGTGCTCCAGCGCGTACTGCTTTCCCAATACCCTGGAGGAGTTGGTCGTCCTCACTCACGCTGCCCGCGTCAATCGGGACGGCTCTTATGCCCACTACTACCTGGGCAACCTCCTCTATGATGCCAAGCGACATGAGGAGGCACTGGCCTGTTGGCAGCGCTCTGCTCTGCTCAACGAGGAGTTTGCCACGGTTCACCGCAACCTCGCCATCGCCTACCACAACCAAACCAAAGACCTCAATGCGGCGTTCAGCGCCATCAGTCGAGCCCAACAGCTCGATGACCAGGATGCCAGGGTCCTCCTTGAGCGCGATCAGATGGCCGAGCGTTTGGCCCATACCCCCCTCGACCGCCTCACCTTCCTCGACCGCTACCCCCATGTGGTGGCAAAACGGGACGACCTCTTCCTTCGCCACATCATGCTCCTCAACTGTCTGGATCGTGCAGAAGAAGCGTATGCAGCGATCATGAGCCGCTCATTCCACCCGTGGGAAGGGGGTGAGGGCCTCGTCAGTGGCCAGTATGTGCTCTCCTTGGTCACCATGGCAGAGCGCGCGCTCAATGCACACGACGGGTTGGGTGCCATCGACCTGTTGAAACAGACCCTCACCTGGCCGGTCAACCTGGGAGAGGGTCGGTTACCCCAGACGCAGGACAACATCGCCTGTTACCACCTGGGCAACGCCTACTCCCTCATGGGAGACGACGAGCAAGCCCGCCACTGGTGGCAACGTGCGTCGACAGGCCTTGAAAAGCCGGCACCCGCCCACTACTACCACGACCAACCCTCCGACACGATCTTCTACCAGGGTCTTGCACTGTTGAGGCTGGCAAGAGCGGATGAAGCCTCCAAGCGCTTCAACATGCTGGTCTCGTACGGCAGGAAGCACCAGTTTGATGAGGTGAAGCCCGACTTCTTCGCTGTCTCGCTGCCCGAGACCTCGGTCTACCACAACGACGAGGCACAGCTGCACCTCCACCACTGCCACTACCTCTTGGCGTTGGGCAATCTCGGTCTTGGCAACGTTGGTGAAGCTGAGGCGCTCCTCACTACGATAGCAAGAGAGAACCCGAGTCATCAGGGGGCGTTGAAAGCGCTGGCACTCTGCAAGGAGGGTATCAATCGGGAAGCGGGGAGGTAGTCACCTCCATGCGCCACGTCTCGGTGGCATGGGGCTTCAGCAGATGCGAAGCCCCATACTCTCGGGCGTTGGAGGGAGAGTCCATGGGGGCGGTGGCCGGCTCGATGCCGATAGAGCGCTGATCCTGCCACCCTCCCTCACTGATCCAGACCCCCAGGTAGGGGACACGGGCTGTATCAAAGCGGATGGTCGTGGTAATGCGGTGTACGCCATCGACGACCCTCACCCACCCATTTTGCAGTGGACGGGCGGTATACCACTTGCCACACAGACCGGAGTCAGGAAAGAAGGAGCAACATCGGTCGAACAGACGCTCCTGATGCGTGATCAGCTGTCCCTTTGGCCCGAAGATTCCGCCCTCATAGGCGTTGATAACCGTGTCCACCTCGTCAGGCAGCTCGAGTGAAATCCCACGGTGGAGGGCAAAGAGCATGTGGGCTGCCCACAGCACCTCCACCGGGTAGGGGGTGAGGTTGGTCACCGTGTATCCCAGTTCCACCGTCGGTCCATTCAGCCGCACCGTCCGCATGAACCGATAGGGGAATGAGGTTCCCAACACCTCGGTGGTGATCACACCATCACAGAGTGTGCCAAGGTGCGGCAATGACCAGAGATCGCCATGGTCGGGAAATGCAATCGGCCCCCAGGGCAGCGATGTGCAGGTGTCCGCATCGATTGTCGGGAACATCTCGTCAAACCCGTAGGAGTCGGCAAGGGTGAACCGTACCGGCCAAGATGAAGGAGAGGGCTGGGGGACCGACTCCGGCTTGCCGACCAAGAGGTCGATCCCCTTCTCCAGATAGGTGAGCCTGGTGATCTTCGCCCCTCGTTGGGCATCGACCTCAAGGCGCAGCGTTTCGTTCTCAAGTGTCAGCATGAGAGAGCTCTCTATCAGACCTTCCTCGTCTGTTGTTTGAACTGGTCGATGAGTACGGCGACCAGCAGGATGAATCCCCGGACAACGTACTGGTAGAAGGTTGGGATATTCATCAGGTTCATGGCGTTCTGCACGGTACCCATGATGAGTACTCCGACAATCGCCCCCATGATCGGTGCCACCCCTCCCGAAAGCGAGACGCCTCCCAACACACACGCCGAGATCACATCAAGGGAGAATCCCTGTGATGTGTTGGGCTGCCCGCTCGTCATTCGGGAGGCAAGCACCACCCCGGCAAACCCTGCCATCAAACCCTGGAGGGAGAAAATGACAATCCGTGCTCGATCGACGTTGATCCCTGACAGACGGGCCGCCTCTTTGTTCCCGCCGATGGCAACCGTGTTCTTGCCGAACGTCGTTGACCGCATCAGGACGGCGAAGATGACAAAACAGATGATCGTGATCCAGATCGGAGCCGGGACACCCAAGATCATGCCGTTGCCCAGGACGAAGAAGCGGTAGTTGCCGATGGAACGTGCCTCCCCTCCGGCAACGATGAATGCCAAACCGCGGACTATCTGGCTCATGGCCAGCGTGGTTATCAGCGCGTTGATACGCCCCTTTGCAATGATCAGGCCGTTGAAGAAGCCGATGAACCCGCCACCCAACACTCCCAGGATGATGCCGAGCATCACGTTGTTGGTCGAGTTGATCACCACCGCCGCCGTCACCCCACTGAAGGCGACGATGTTCTCAACCGAGAGGTCGAAGTCACCGGAGGCAAGACAGAAGAGCATCGTGCAAGAGACCATCCCAACCATCGAGACAGAGAGGCCGAGGCCGATCATGTTGCGCCACGTCAAAAAGTACGGTACGAAGATTGACAGCAGCAAGAACAAGACGATAAAGATGACAAGCATTCCCGAATCTTCCCAAATTGCCTTCAAGCTCCCCGACAGTGAGCGCCCTCGTGGTTGTATCATAC
>JALOBD010000070.1 GCA_023228445.1 Sphaerochaeta sp.
TCGAAACGATCATCGATGAGGTTGTTGACGCCTCTCTCTTGGTTGATCGTAGGCTTGCCATCGATCCGCCTGTTGGGAAAGAGGATGTATGCCCCGATCGTCAAGCCAGCATGGAACAGCTCTTCCGCTTCCTGAGGGATTTGTCGAATCAGCCACTGCTTTCGTCTTTGGTTCTTGTAGGAATGCGTGATCGCATCACTTCCCAAATAAAACTCTCCACGATCAGATGAATGGTACAGATAGGCACCGCTCACATCATCACGCAATGTAAATATTCTTCCGCTGGGGAGCATCTTGCTCCACAACAGTCTATGATATCTTCGCAGTGTAGGGCTGGTGCTGTCGGGATCCCCTCCCCTTGCATCAGTACTGAAATCAAAATCCACATCAATGATCATGTTAAGCAACCTCCACTACAGGCTATAGCACCAACACTCTCTTTCTTATCTTACAAGAGAATTACTGAAATCGTAAGCATTTGTCCACCAACAGCAACAGGATGTGTCAACATCAACTTCCATGTTTGTCATGCTTCCACTTCCATGTTTGTACCAATCTTAGAGAGAAAGACTGGGACTTCGATGGAATGGAAGAGGCTTTGGATCTTCTGGTTCTACGGTAGAACCATACCGATGGAAGATAAGGATCCTTGCCTCAAAGATCCCCGACTATCTCAAACTCATAGCTCTGCAGATCAGCGTGGAGCTCGATCGCCGCTACGTCACTCTTCCAAGTGAGGGTCAAATGCTGGGGGTCGGTGAGGGTTTGGGAAAAGTCGCCGTTGAACGCAGGATGCGTCGACCTGAGCTCCATCAACGCGATGAGACGCTGCACCACGGGGCGCTGCACCTCCTCTGCGATCTCCTCAGTGGTGTAGTAGTGACGGTTGATGTTCCTTCCCTCCTTCGTCTCTTCGAGCAGGTGGATGTCGTTTCGACCGGCGAGCAGACCCACATAATAGACTTGGGGTGTACCGGGGGAGAAGAACTGCAGGGCGCGGGCAAGAAGGTAGGCGTCGTCATTCTCTCCCAAGGCGGAGTAGTAGGTGCAGTTGATCTGGTAGATGTCCAGGTTGTTGTACGTGGCGGTATTGTAGATACGCTTCACATTCGCCCCGTAGGTGAAGAGATGCTCCCGGGTCGCCTCGATCTCCTCATCGGGGAGCAGGCCACGCACATCCACCACCCCGATGCCATCGTGGGTATCGAGGGTGGTGAACTGGTTTCTCGGACAGATCTCGTACCAGTTGGAGAGGTAGGAGGCGTCGTGGAAGTACAAGGCATGCAAGACCAGCATCGGGAGGGCGAAGTCGTAAACGGGATACCCATTTTCGGCAAGCTTCTTCTGGATGGAGTAGTGCTCGTGGATCTCGGGAAGGAGACCCACGTGGTAGGTCTGCAGCACATCGGCGCATCGCTTGAGGATCTCCCACACCTTCGGTTCAACGAAGAAGCAATCGGTGTCCTTCACCTTCGTGGTATAGGCAAACGCATCGAGGCGGATCATCGAAGCCCCCTGCGCTGAGAGGAACCTCAGGTTCTCCTCCATGAATGCAAGCCCCTCCCTCGTTTCCAGGTTGAGGTCCACCTGGTCGTCCCCGAAGGTGAACCAGATGTTGCGCTCCGTCCCATCGCCAAAGGCGATCGCACGGACCGGGGCCATCGGCTTGCGCTTGTAGATCTTTGCAATCTGCTCCTCGGTGGGGGTGCTTCCCCAAAACGTGTCGAAGTCGATGAACAGATTCTTATATGGCGAGGCATCGCCCCTCTCCACGAAGTCCTTGAAATACTCGCTGTGCACCGAGATGTGGTTGATCATATAGTCGAACATGAGCTCGTACTCTTGGCCGAGCACTCGTATATCGGACCAATCACCGAAGGCGGAATCGATCTCCCGATAGGTCAAGGGAGCGAAGCCCCGGTCAGCTGAGGAGGGGAAGAACGGCAGGATATGGATAGCGGTGATGGCCTTGGGAAAATACTCGGCGACGACCTTCGACAGATTGCTGAGATTGCGACCGAGCGAATCAGGATAGGTTATCAGCATGACACCGTTCTTCATGGATGTTCCTTTTTGGACAGATATAAAACTATAGGTTATTGATAAATACCGTGTCAATCACTGATAATTTCGATGGAGTAGTGCCCTTCCAGGAGTGAGTATCCTCCCCCATTCAGCAAATGATCGTCTCTCTGAGGATGAGAATCGGAATAGGATGGGTGGAAGCGGAAGAAATGGCTCATTTTTCTTGTAAATTCTTGTATGGTGAATGTATAATAACACACCATGCACACGAAAGGGTCTTAGTAATGGTACGAAGAAAAAAGCAACTCAGTACGCTGTTCAGCATCATCATCCTGGCCATGATCATCTCTTCTCTCTTGGGATGCAGCGCCCAGAAGAAGCGTGTCTCCCACATTGAGAACAATGGCGGCATCATCGTCGGCTTTTCACAGATCGGCGCTGAAAGCGCGTGGAGGACCTGCAACACCCGCTCGGTGCAGGAAGCGGCCTCTCGCCGGGGGGTACAGCTCGTGTATGACAACGCCGAGCAGAAGCAGGAGAATCAGATCAAGGCGTTGCGCTCCTTCATCGCCTATCAAGTCGATGTCATCGTATTCGTCCCGATCGTCACCGATGGCTGGGACAACGTGCTGCAGGAAGCCCGGGATGCCGGAATCCCTGTTCTGGTTACTGACCGGAAGATCGACGTCGAGGACCAAGGGTTGTATGCAGGCTTCATCGGTACTGACAGCCCGAAGGAGGGCCGGAATGCCGGCTTGTTCGTATTGGATAAATTCAAAGAGAGCGACAAAGAGCAGATCAACATCGTGGAGTTGTTCGGGACGGAAGGCTCTTCGGTGGCCATCGGGAGAGCCGATGGGTTTCGGGAAGTGCTGGATGAGCATCCCCGGTACCGCATCATCTATAGCAAATCAGGGGACTTCCTCCGCTCGAGGGGGTATGAATTGGCCGTTGAATTCCTTGACCTGTATGATGACATCGACGTCATCTACTCCCACAATGACGGGATGACGCTCGGGGTCATCGAAGCGATGGAGGAGCGGGGGCTTCGTCCCGGCAAAGACATCGTCTTCATCACCATCGATGCGCAACAAGCGGCCATCGATGCCCTGATCGAAGGCAAAGTGAATTGTGTCATCGAGTGTAATCCCAAGACCGGCCCTGAGATCATCGAGCTGGCTGAGAGGCTGGCAGCCGGTGAAAGCATCCCCCGCCTCCAATATGTCCATGAGGAAGTCTTCTATGAAACCGATGACCTCTCACTCATAGCGCCCCGTGGGTATTAGCATGAAGCATCAGATCTCCGTCATTGAAAGAATTTTCTCAGTGTTCAAGAGCCGGAGCATAAAAGAGCGGATAAAGATCTCCTATGTGATCATCATCCTCTTGATGATCCTCCCTACGGTCATCACGATATCTTCGTTTGTCGTCCAGATGGTTCGCTACGACCTCATCATCACCAACGTCAGCAAGGCGGACCGTCTCAATCAGACGGTGAAGGTGGAGATCTCCGACGAGATCTGGGATATCGTCGCGGGAAACAAGAAATTCGATGAAGGCAGGCAGTACGACATCATCGATGGCATCAATGCAAGCCTGGAAGACATCATGAAAACGACCGATGAGCGGGAGAACCGGCAGATGCTTGAGGTCGCCGGCCGCGCAGTCGATACCCTCAAGCGCTATGTCGACCGGCTGGGGGAGCAGATGGCACGCCACTCCCCGGTCAGTGAAAATGAGAAGAGCCTCGATGAGATTCGAGGAGTGGTGGCCCTGATCTCCGACATCCTGCAGGATTTCACCGTACGCGTGATCGAGTCGGCGGCGATAACGAATGAGCATCACAAACGCATCACCCTCGCCCTCACCATCATCCAAATCCTCACGGTATTCTTTGTCACCATCTTCGCGGTCATGACGCAGCGTTCCGTGACCGCAAGCATCAATAACCCGATCAAGAAACTTGAGGAGCTGTCCACACGGATTGCTGAGGGGGATTTCGCCGCACGGGTGAAACTCCCTCAGATAACCGAGCTCGATGGCTTGACCGACAACCTGAACATCATGGCTGTCAAAATCCAAGCCCTGATCGAAGAGAACATCAGAGAGCAGCACAACCTGCAGAAATCGGAGATGAAGGCGCTCCAGGCCCAGATCACCCCGCACTTCCTCTACAACACCTTCGATACGATCGTCTGGCTCTCCGAAGAGAAGAAGACTGACCAGGTCATCGACATCACCCGCGCCTTCTCGAGCTTCTTCAGGATATCCCTCAACAAGGGCAAGGACTATTTGACGATCAGAGAGGAGTTTGAGCATGTGGGGAGCTATCTGACCATCCAGAAGATCAGGTACCGGGACATCCTGGATTATGAGATCGAATACGAGGGCGAGATGGCGGAGTGCCAGATCTTGAAGCTGCTCCTCCAGCCACTCGTTGAAAACGCCTTGTATCATGGGATCAAGCATAAACGGGGCCGTGGACGCATTTCGGTGAAGGGCTGGCGTGAGAACAAGCGCCTCTGTTTTTCCGTACAGGACAATGGAATCGGAATGACGGAAGAGAAGCTTGCATACATCGTGGAGCAGATCAGCGGTTCGGCCGATCTCGAGGATTTGGATAATATCTATGGATTGTACAATGTTAACAAGAGACTTGGGCTGTATTATGATACAGAGACGAAGCTGGAGATAACGAGCCGGTACAGACAGGGCACTACCGTCTCCTTCAGCATCCCTGAGGTGGGATCCAATGTATAAGGTGTTCATTGCAGAAGATGAGATCGTTGTCCGGGAAGGACTGCGAAACAGCATACAGTCGGGGCCGTGGCCGTTTGTCCTTGTCGGTGAAGCATCGGATGGCGAGATGGCCCTGTCCATCATGAAGGATGTGAAACCGGACATCTTGATCACCGATATCAGGATGCCGTTCGTCGATGGACTGAGCCTCTCTCGGATCATCAAGAAGATCCTTCCCTGGATAAAGATCATCATCCTCTCCGGTCATGATGAATTCCAGTATGCCCAGGAGGCCATCTCGATTGGGGTTGATGAGTACCTGCTCAAACCCGTTTCCGCCGCGGACATGCTGATGACGCTCAACAAGCTGGTCGATACGATCGAAGCGGAGAAGCGGCATCTTCTCAGCATAGAGAACCTCAAACAACAGGCTCAGTCCAATACGGACCTGATCAAGGAACGCTGGTTGTGCGACCTGGTGACCGGAATCGTGAATACGGAAGATGCCCTTGAAATCGGGGGGAACATGGGCCTGGACCTCATCGCCCACGGCTATCTGGTCGTCCTCATCAAGCTCTCCACCACCTCAGAGAACTATGCGCAGTTGATCACCGCCAAGCTCCATATCAATAGCCTCATCGACAATCGCGAGGAGGTGTTGTGCTTTTCCCAGAGCCGGGATTCCATCATCTTGTTGTTGCTGCAGCTGGGAGCTGAATCGCTTGAGGAGACGGTATACACGCTCGGTCAGGCGATTAAATATGAGGTTGAACGAAACACAAAATGCATGGTGACGATCGGGATCGGCTCGGTGGTCGAGCGAATCGGCAACTTGTCCCAATCGTACGCCGAAGCGGAAAAAGCGGTGCAATTCTCCGCCAAGACCGGTCAGAAGCTCATCATCGGGACCCATGACCTGAACACCCTCTCTGAAATTGATTTCTTGAAACTGGATGGAAGCCCCATATCGGAGCGCCTCAAGTATGTGAAGAAGTCGGGCATCGATGAGATCATCGCCCAGTATATAGAGATGATCGGCGACCACTCGCTCCAGACCACGCTCATCGGGTATTACCTCTTGTGTGACCTCATGGTGGCGATCTCCAAGATCATTGATGAGTTGGGGGGTGTCGTCCAGGAGGTCATCCCCTGGGGGTTGCACAAGACGCAGCTCTCAGAGATGGCGAGCTCAAGAGAGACCTTCAGCGAGGGGGTGCGTTTGATCCTCGACACCTTCATAGAGTTCAGGGACTCACGATCAGCGGGAAAGTATTATGTGATGATCCAGAAGGCAAAGCAGTACATACAGCTTCACTTCACCGACCAAGACATCTCGCTGCATTCCGTTGCCTCGGCCGCCGATGTGAGCCCGAACCATTTCAGCACCATCTTCTCTCAGGAGACCGGTGAGACCTTCATCGACTATCTTACCCGGGTCCGTATCAACAAATCGAAGGAGCTGCTGCTGACCACACCGCTGAGAAGCGCGGATATCGCCTATGATGTGGGATTCGGAGATCCCCATTACTTCAGTTATATCTTCAAGAAGCATACCGGCATCTCGCCGCGCGAATTCAGAAGCGGGGACAAATGCCTGCATTGACGCTCGCTGTTCACCGGTGCTGTAGTGCTTCTCCCTGAGCCTTGCGTGACAGACGAAGCCAGGGCGGGAGGGCCAATGTGAATTCCCGCTTGTCACGAAGCGACATGATGATGCTCTGCAGCACGATGAAGAAGTACAGCAACAGTCCGCTCACCATCGCCTGGAAGTTCGATTGCACGCCCGCTGCACGGATCAGCTCGTTGATCACCAGGAGGGTCAACGTCCCGATCGGCGCACCGAGCAGGTTCCCCACCCCGCCGTTGAGCAGGGTGCCCCCGATGATGGCCGAGGCGATCGCCTTCATCTCGGCTCCTGCCGCGTTGCCGACATTGCCCGCCCCGGTGGTCATGATGTAGACGAAGCCCGCGATGCCGGCTGTCAGCCCGCTGATTACGTAGGTGATGAACATCGTTCGCTTCACGTTGATGCCGAGCATATTGGCACTGTGGGCATTGCCGCCGACAGCGTAGACATTGCGCCCGAAGCGCGACCACTTCATCAGGGAGGCGAGGATGACGAGAAGGATTACGACGATGATGGTGCCTGGCTTTATCTCACACGGGATGAAGACACCCAGTCGGTTTCTCGTGCCGAGCCAATTGATCACGATCTCGAAATCCCTGAGCTTCACGAAGTCGGGCATGGTGACGTTGATGGGGTCTTTATGGAGCGTCGTCAACAGACCCTGCGCCATGAACAACCCCGACAGGGTGATGATGAACGGCTGAATCTCCAGATAGGCGATGAGGTAGCCCTGCCCGATGCCGAAGACGATGCCGATGCCCAGGGCGATGAGGATGGCGCCCCAAATACTCCCCCTGCCGGATTCCAAAAAGAAAGCACAGGCCATCGTCACCAAGCCGCACACCGCTCCTATGGAGATGTCGATGCCACCCCCGATCATGACGATGCACAACCCCAGCGTCATGATGATGAGCGGGGCATTGAGGTTGAACAAGTCGAAGAAGGTCTGAAACTGCAAGAAGCTGCCAGGGTACATGATGATGGCAAAGAGGTACATCAGTACAAAGATGATGGCTGCGATGAGAAACAAAAGGTTCGAATTTGATAGCCGTGTCTTTTTTTTGATTGCATTCACACCCGCCATCCTATTCCTCCTTCTTCCCAACTCTGTTCGCAATGGGAAGCGGGACACTCCCCTCACGTTGCACAGAAGCCGGACGAATCTTGTCCACCACCTTCGTGATGGAGGCCCTGACCACCGGCGATGCAACCACCATGAGGATGATGATGAAGACCGCCTTGAAGACCTTGATCATCGCCGGCTCTATCTCCAGCCTCAGCAGGGTCCGATTCAGCATTTCGATGGTGTAGGCACCGATGATGGAGCCGGTGATGCTGAACTTCCCCCCGTTGAGGGAGTTTCCGCCGATCGCCACGGCGAGGATCGCATCCATCATGATGAGCTTGAGCAGGTTGACGCTGTCGTGGCGCCCCGCCTTGTTCACCGCGATGAAGCCGGCGACCGCTGAACAGAATCCCATGATCAAGAAGGTCAGGAAGATGACCTTCTTCGGATTGATGCCGTTGAGGCGCGCCGCATTCGGGTTGATCCCGACCGCTTCCACGTAGAGCCTGAGATTCGTCGTCTTGAATAGCACTGCAGTGAGCGCGATGAAAACGACCGTAAGGATGATCGGGGTTTGGATCGGGATTCCCGGGATCACAGTGCCGATCTTATTCGACAGGTCGTTGGCCAGGATGGGAGACAACTTTCCGTCGATCATGAAGGCGATGGATCTCCCGCCGGTAAAGAGAATGAGGGAGGCGACCATCGGCTGGACCTTGAAGATTGAGACCAGGGTTCCGTTGAATGCGCCGAGGGCCAAGCCGACGACCGAGCTGAGCAGGAAGGCCACCAGGATGGTGAGCAGGGTGACCTCATTGGCTTGCAGGACGTACTGGACGAAGACCGCGGACGTGATGGTCGCACTCTCCCCGATGCTGATGTCCTGCCCTCGCGAGGCCGCGGTCACCAAGGTCATCCCGATGGAGAGGATGACCAACTCCGAGGCACCAAAGAAGATGTTCGGTATGTTCCCGTAAAATGCTCCATTGACCATGGTGATGCGAAAATAATCGGCGCCCTTCACCAGGTTGATGATGATCAACAGCACCATGACCGAGAGGGGAAGGAAGAGGTGAGAGAAGCGTTTCATCAATCTGCCCATCGGTTCTTTCCTCCCTTCGCTATGACGTTCATCACGGCGCTTTCCGTCAGCTGTGATCCCCGCAGTTCTCCCACGATCTCCCGGTCCTTCATGACGATCAACCGAGAACAGGTGCGTAGCATCTCGTCGATCTCCGATGAGATGAATGTCACGCTCATCCCCTCGTGGGCAAGGGCGATCACCAGCTTCTGAATCTCGACCTTCGTCCCCACATCAATGCCACGGGTCGGTTCATCGAGGATCAGGTACTCCGGGTGCGTGAGCAGCCAGCGGGCCAAGATGACTTTCTGCTGGTTGCCTCCCGAGAGAGACTTGATCGGGGTGTCGGCCGTCGGGGTCTTGATGTTCAATCGCTCGATGTACTCCTCGGCGAATTCCTGTGCCTGCTTCAATGAGAACGGTTTGAAGAACCCGTTGAGCACCTGCAGGGTGAGGATGATGTTGTCGCGAACCGACAGATCCTCGATGATGCCATCGCCCTTGCGGTCCTCCGGCAGATAGCCTATTCCTTGGGTTATGGCATGCAGCGGTGTCTTGATCTTCACCCGCTTCCCCTTCATCCGCACCTCTCCGCCGGTTACCCGGTCCGCCGTGAAGATGGCGCGGGCGCTCTCACTGCGTCCGGAGCCGAGGAGCCCGGCAAAGCCGTTCACCTCTCCTTTTTGGATGGTGAAGTCGAAGGGGCGCACCCCGGCACTACTTGAAAGGCCGATTGCTTCAAAGACCGGGATGGAGACGTCGGATACATCCGGCTCATGTTTTTTCAAGCTGGTGATGTCATCCAGTTCATTACCCAGCATCTTGGAGATGAGCTCGATTTGAAGGAGTGCGATGGTTTCATACTCTCCGACCAGCTTCCCGTTGCGCAGCACGGTGATCCGGTCGCTGATCTCGTAGGCCTGTTCGAGGAAGTGGGTGATGAAGATGATGCCCACACCCCGCTCTTTCAGCTCACGCATGAGCGCAAAGAGGGTATGTACCTCATCTTCATCGAGGGAGGAGGTGGGCTCATCTAGGATGAGGATGTTGCAGTCCATATCGACTGCGCGGGCGATGGCGATCATCTGCTGGACGGCAAGTGAACAGCTTGAGAGCTCCTGAGTCGCCCGTGCCGGGATATTGAGCGAGGCAAGCAACCGCTCAGCCTGCTCATTCATCTGCTTCCAATTGACGAGGAGGCTGTGACTGCGGCCGATATACATATTCTCAGCCACAGTGAGGTTCGGGCAGAGCATTATCTCTTGATAGACCGTACCGATTCCGTTGTTCTGCGCCTCTTCCGGCGCCTTGAAGTGAATCGGCTTCCCCTCCAAGGTGATGGAGCCCGAGTCCTTCTCGTAGACTCCGGCAATGACTTTGATCAGTGTGGATTTGCCCGCCCCGTTTTCGCCCATGAGCGCATGGATCTCACCAGGGCGCAGGGTGAAGTCTACGCTGTCCAGCGCTTTGACCCCAGGAAATGATTTACTGATCCCCCTCATTTCAAGTATGGTTTTCCCCAGCAATCATAGACCCCCTTGTACTGATACGGTCCGAACCAACTACGGTGCGACAGCGGAATCCAATCCGCGTGCCGCACTGCATCCTTAATTGTTGCGATGGTGAATACTTACCGAGTAATCACACCCTTGCCAGGATCCGCGTTGATGCCCCACTGATCAATAAGTTCATCGGTGATCGTGTCGGTTGTCAAGAGCAGCTCTTCCTGATACACGATTCCGCTCGGGAGACTTCCGCTCTTGATCCACTTGGAGATCTCAGCCGCTTGGCGTGGGTTGCACTGCATATCGGCATCCCAGTACCCGGCCTGAACGTTGCGAAGGGCGAATCGGTTGAAGTCAAATCCAATGACCTTGACCTTGCCTCCCTTGCCATGGCTGATGCCGGCTGCCTGGAGCGCCTGGACCGCACCTTGTGCCATACCGTCGTTCTGAGCATAGATGACGTTGAAATCCTTGTTTGCCGCGATGGCCGCTTCAACGACCCTGCGCGCTTCCTCAAGGCTCCAGCTGTCTCCCCCCGTTCCATCGGCGACGATGTTGAGTTTTCCAGCCTTGGCGGCGTCGAGCACGGCTGCGCTGCGGCCGATCTCAGCCGCCGAACCCATCTGTCCGCGAATGAGGATCAGGTTGACCGTATCAAGCCCCAAGCCCAAGACCCACTCCACTGCCTTCTCACCTTCATACGCCATGTCGGAGAGAATCGCGGCCTGGTAGTTGGATTCGGCGGTATCGATCGAGCGGTCGAAGAGAATTACCTTGACGCCGGAATCTTTGGCGGACTTCAAGGTGTCATCCCATCCAGAGGCATTCGCCGCGGAGATCAGGAGATAGTCCACGCCATCCCGGATGTACCCCTTGGCGGCCGCGATCTGCTCGCTGTTGTCGCCGGTGTTCGTCTGCTTTGCATCATAGCCATTGGCTTTGGAGAAGACGGTGTTCATGTCTTCAACGTTGGCCTGCCGATATCCGGACTCTTCTGGCGGGAGATTGACAATACCAATCTTGATCAAACCAGTCTCCTTCTGGCCGGCTGCGAACAGAACGCCCGACCCCAGAAGTACCAGAACCATCAAAATAACGAGAGTTTTTTTCATGTTATCCTCCTTTCAGGAATCAAAAAAACTGGATAGGGTATAGCGGCAACGCCGCATCCTACACAAAAGGCTACGACCTGCCATACCAGAAGTACATGAGGTATTCTCTTGAGTTTGTTGTGTTATCTTCCGCGTACAAGCCGAACCGTGAAAAAAGGTACGTTTTCTTCCTAAAAAGATTCGATTTCTTCCGATTCTG
>JALOBD010000071.1 GCA_023228445.1 Sphaerochaeta sp.
TCGAGCGCATGAGCTGCACGGGCAGGTACGACTCGAGGAAGACGTTGCAGTAACTGAATGCGAGGCGGTCTTTCCTACCCATGGGCCACCTCCGGTATCACCGCCTGGTCGTCGTCCAGGATCTCCGTGAAGCGGGTGTCGAGCCTGATGCAGTAGTGGTAGGTCTCGGCGAAGGACGCGTGGCCCAACTGCTTCGAGAGATACGGGATGAGCGAGTCAACGTCCCGCCCCTCGCCCTGCCATTGCGCCAGCTTATCCAAAACATAGGTGTGGCGGAATGCGTGGACCGAGGCATTGTGGCCGTTCTTGGGGTCGTGGATGCCCCCCGATTCTCTCCACAATCTTTTGAATAGGTTCCTCACCGTGGTGTCGACGAGAGCGAGCGGTTCGTCCCCCTTCAGGCCGCCGACGAAGAAATTCTCCCGGCAGGGGAAGTATTGGTCGAGGACGGTGTCACATCTCCTCAGCATCTCGGCATCTTGTCGGGAGAAGTAGACATACCGGTCCTCGTTGTTCTTGGCATGCCTCACGAGGATGCGCCCGTGCTCATAATCGATGTCCCTTCTCAGTATTACGCAGCATTCCGACTCCCTCATCCCCGTGGAGTAGAGCAGGCGGAAGTAGACCGGTACGGTGAAGGCCATCCAGGGGTATAGAAAACGACTGCCGTCGATGGTCTTGAAGAACCTCAGGATCTCCTCGCGGCTGAAGACGTACGGCGGCATATTGACGACCTTGACTGAGGGGATTCCCTGATGGGCGATTCCCCCATGGCCGGCCATGTACCGGGCCAGGATGCCTACCACCGAGAGCTTGTTCACCCGAGTCTTCGAACTGTCGCCCTCCAGGCCTGCTGCGTAACCGTCCACCATCTCCCGGGTCAACACTTCACCGGAGAAACCCACCGTCACCAAGTATTGGTCGAACTGGTGGAGGAATTTCCTCTCGTTGATGTACTTGAGCCCCAGGCTCCGCTTGAAGGCGACGAGGCTGTCCATCCAGGACGCCAGACAACCGGTGAAATCCGGTGCGGCCGAAGTCCTACGTCGGATGAACGTCGCGGGTGGGACGAACGCATGATTCCCGCCTCTGATGAGAAAATAGGCGAACTGCCTGATGGAGCTCTGGCTTTGCCTGACTTCCTGTTCACAGCACCCTTCTTTCGACTGCCGCCAGGCCATGACGGTCTCTTCGTCGAGAAGTCCGGAGGTGAGGTTCTTTTCGATGCAGAGTCGATCGAGCTGGGCCAGGTGCCTGCAGATCGTCACCGATCGTCCCTCGTTTTCAATCTCTCTTCTGAACTCGTCCATCTTTGGTCCGAGGGCGCTGCCGAATTGGTATTCCTTCTTGGTTCTGCTCATGACAGCACCTCCGGCAGGCCGAGGCCCTCGACGACGAGCGGGCTCAACGACATTGACGAGGTATCCAACCCCAGGTAGCAGTCGAGGGATTCCATGGTCGTCTGGCCGAGGACGCCCATGATGGTGAGCATGCTCGTCCCCTCGCGCAGCAACCTCGTGGCACACGTCCTTCGGAGGATGTGGTAATATCCTTCCCATGCATCGACGCCGTAGGTTTGTTTAGCCCAGATTATGTCCGTGTGGCTTGACAAACGATTGCCGTATGGTGCGCGTAGACTGAGGAACACCAGGTCCGAGTCAACCTTGGGGCGATGGTTGACCACATAGTCGGCGATGGCGTAGCCGACATCGTCGGGGAGGGGGAGGGTCAGGGGCTTGCGTGTCTTCTGTTGGACAATGCTCAACACCCCCTCCTTCCAGTCCAGCTCGCAGAATCTCAGCTTGTAGACATCCGACCTCCTCAGGCCGAGCCTCAGGCACAGCAGCGTGACGGCCCTGCTCCTCGCCTCCCCGGCGGTCGTCGGCATCCGCGCATCCATGAGGATGCTCTCCTGCCCTTCGGTGAGTGTCGTAACTACTGTGGCTGGAACCTTTATCTTGATATCAAGGGCACAGAGAAGCGAGGCATCGATCACTTTTTCCAGCGAAAGGTACCTGAGGAAATGCCGAAGCCTGTATACAATGGCTTGTCCTGTACTTTTCGCTACGGTAGGGAGGCGCATCATGAGATAACCCTCGAGGTGACCGGCCGTGATGCTTCCCAGATTGCGGATTCCGATGCTCTCGAGATAGAGCAACAGGCCCCTGTTTGCAAAATCCTCGAAATCGATTGTTTTCCTCGCCCTGCCCATCCTTCGCAACTGGGAAAGATAGCCTTCCAGGGCATCGGAAAACTCGACCGATTGCAACGACCGCCTAGGCTTGCGATGCCTGATGTTCCTCGAATCCGTGGTCCCGGACTCCATCGCCATGAGGAGCATCACACCCACATGGCGTAGATCGCATTCCTGGACATAGCTCCATTGCCTATGAGCCACCATCCTTGTGATTGCATCGCAGTCGAATTCGATGTTCAACTCGTCGAGGATCCCCGCGATGATCCTCAGGCTGAGGTGTATCGCGTATATCCTCTCATCACTGTACCCATTTTCTTCGTAATACCGAAGGACGATCTCCTTCGCCTGCTCGAACCGTGTTCTGTCCATCCAGAACCTCCTTCATTGAGATTCTGGAAGCGTAGCATCCCGGATAATCGATGACCACGTTATTCAGCCTTTCCCCGCCCAAGACCAACCATCGGTGCATCCTGATGCAGTTCTAGGCGGAGAGGCGGAATAATTCGGGCTTACGGAATAAGATTGCCCACCTAAATCCATAGACTGCAATGATTTGCTGTTCATCCAAGCTGGTATCGGTGCTCAGCAGGACCAGGTATTCCTTGCTCTTGTTCCTGTTGCGCACGAAGACGAGCTTCACCCTCTCCAGCCTTCCGTCCTTGTCCTTGATCGTGACCTCCGTCGACAGCAGATATTTGGAGGTCCCCCTGCGCTTGCGGTTCCTCCTGAAGATGTCGGAGACGGTCGACGGGTTCTCCCCTTGCTCGTCATAGTACTTGGTGCTGCCCTTCTTGACCATGCACACCACATGATAACCCTTTTCAAGGACGGAAAATATCTGTGCCGGGCAAGAGAACCAGCTGTCGTAGAGCACATAGCGGGCCTTGACGGCTGCCGCCTTCGCGTAGTCGAGCAGGGCGAGCATCGCCTCGGTGGCCTTGGTCCGGCTGAGCACCCTCCGGGAATGTCCCGGGGTGCCCACCGGCACCTCCTTGGCGCCGTTGATCTGCATCTTGTCGTTCTCGGTGCCCAGCAGGGAATGGGCCACCGGCAGGAAGCTGGTCCCGTCGGTGTAGCCGAGGGTGAGCATGCGGAAGCCCTTGAAGAAGCAGTTCTTCTTCGAGTGATCCTTGCAACGAGCAAGCAATTCCACTCTCTTGGAACTGTTTCGGTAGAAGGGGCTGTCGTCTATGACCAGGCAGGTTCGCTCGTTCTTCTCATGCTCATGGATCGGCGTGAGCACCGTCTCTATGATCAGCGAGCACAGCCTGGAGATGAACCGGTTCCAGTCTATGTGCACCGACTGCATGAACCTGTGCACGCAATCCTTGCCGACGACCTTCCCGCCCCGACCCCTGCGCTGGTCCTGGTAGGTGGACACACCCTTGAAGACGATGGAGAACAGATAGGAGAACACCTCGCTGACCGGCACCCCCCTGACCTTGCGCGCACCACAGGCGGAAAGCAGGCTGAAGAGGCCGAACTTGCTGCAGAAATCGGAGAAAGATGAGCTGATTTGGTCGTCAGAGGGGAAATTTTGTGATAGCATGGTCTTACAAGCTCCTTTTTGGTAGGTTTTTACGCTAAAAACATTATACCAAACATTGGAGCTTATTTCTATATAAATCAACCAAATAACCAAAATTATTTATATGGCTATGATATTGTTCCTATACTGACACTTTTGGCTGATTTCAAGTGCGAAGTTTGAGTTACTTTCTGGACTCCTATTCAACCATCTATTATTTATCTGAGTTGATGGAGGTTGATGATTCCTACGGAAGCTTTGTTTTTCTGGCCAATAATGCAACCCACGATCCAATCTTTTTGCAAGCTCCTGATTATAAGCCAGTCGGAACAGTAACCGATACCACAAATCCGCTTCAAGAAGAGTCATTATTTGATGAAATTGCACAGATTCATTACCATGCCAATGTTGCAGTCATGCTGAGAATTGGTGACTGGTTGGAATCGTTGAAGGAGAAGGGCGTATATGACAACACCAGGATCATCATTGTGGCAGATCATGGGCGCGGAATCACGACGCCGTCGTTCAAGGATTTTTCCGATAACTCCGTGCTTCTGGGGTACTACAATCCATTGTTGTTGGTCAAAGATTTTGATGCTTCAGAAGCTCTTGTGACGGACACTCAATTCATGACGAATGCTGATGCTCCGTTGATGGCGATTTCTGGCCTTCCGATATCGACCACCAACCCATTCACTGGAAAAGATATGGTTGCTGAAGTGGATAAGTCGATTGTCAATGTGTATTACTCTAAGGCCAGCCCGCAAAGCCATGGGGTAAATACGTTCAAATTCGATTATACGCAAAGTTTCTCGATTCATGATTCGATTTTCATTGAGGACAATTGGTCTCGCCTAGAACAGTGATTGATGGATAAAAAAATGAATCCACGTGTTGCTATTCAAAATTGAGAGAATGGGAAAGCTCTCTGATCTCTATAGTTGTTTAAGGAAGGAAAAATGATGTTGGCATTGTACATAGACCCCGGAACCGGGAGCATGCTCTTCTCGATCGTCATCGGCTTGGTGACAGCCCTGTACTTTCTTGGCAAAGCTGCCATCATCAAGCTGAAGTTCGTTGTCTCTGGAGGAAAGGGGACGGTTTCGAAGAACCACTATCCGTTGGTCATCTACTCGGAGGGCAAGCGATATTGGAATGTCTTCAAGCCCGTGTTGAAGGCTTTGGAGAAGCGAGGTGTTGCTACCATCTTCTACACCTCAAGTGAGGATGATCCGTTCTTCTCTTCATCGTGGGAACATATTACTGGTGAGTTCATCGGGGAGGGGAACAAGGCATTCACCCGATTGAATTTCCTTGAGGCCGATGTCTGTCTCATGACCACCCCAGGCCTTGACGTCTACCAACTGAAGCGGTCAAAGGGAGTAAGGCACTACGCTCATATCCTCCATGCCTCCAGCGACGCTACTACCTACCGCCTCTTCGGGCTCGACTACTACGATTCGGTGCTGCTCACCGGTGAGTACCAGAAGGAACATCTTCGAATCTTGGAGGGGCAGCGGAACATTAGAGAGAAGGATTTAGTGGTGGTAGGGTGCACCTACCTCGACGTCTTGCAAGAGAAGGTTGCTGATTTTGTGAAAAAGGATGATTCTGTCTTCACCGTGCTAGTGGCGCCTTCCTGGGGGCCGAGTGCCATCTTGAGCAAGTATGGTGCCTCGTTGTTAGATGCTTTGGTACAAACGGGCTTTCATATCATTGTCAGACCCCACCCACAGTCGAAGCTGTCTGAAAAGGACGTGTTGGATACATTAGAAGCTACATACCAGGGTGTTGATACTCTTGAATGGGACTATAACCCCGAAAACCTTCTCTCCCTCTCGCGAGCGGACATCATGATCAGTGACTTCAGCGGCGTGGTCTTCGACTATGCCTTCCTCTTCGACCGCCCCTTCCTCTACGTCAATAGTGAGTTTGATTCCCGCCCCTACGACTCCCATGATATTGAAGAGGAGCCGTGGATCTTTCGCGTCCTCCCCGAGATCGGCATTGAGCTGAAGAGAGAGGATTTTGGAACGATCAAAGATGTCTTGCTGAAGGCGTATGAGAGTACATCCCTCTCTGAGAACCGCAAGAGTGCCCGTGATGTTGCCTGGCAACATCGCGGGGAGAGTGGGGAGCGAGTGGCAGAGTATTTGAAGAAGCTATTAGACAATTATTCTGCTATCGAGTACAGTGAAGAGAAAGGATAGGGTACAAGTATGACAACAGTATACTTAGGCATTACCGGAGATATCATCCATCCAGGGATTATCAATATTATCACTGAAGGGTCTAAGTTTGGTGAGCTTATCATCGGGTTACTGACCGACTCAGCCATTGCTCCGCACAAACGGCTTCCCTATCTCACCTATGAACAGCGAGAAGTGGTAGTAAAAAGCATCAAGGGTGTTGCCAAGATTGTACCCCAAGAGGAGTGGAGTTACGTACCCAACCTTCTGAAATACAAGCCCGACTACATCATTCATGGTGATGATTGGAAGAGTGGGCCGTTGAGTAAAATCCGCGATGAGGTTTACTCTGTCATGGAGACACTTGGGGGTCAAGTCATCGAGATCCCCTATACCAAAGGCATCAACTCCACAGCTCTGGTGGAGCAGCAGAAGGCCATCGGAACGACTCCTGAAATCAGATTGAAGACGCTCCGACGCCTCCTTGCAGCCAAACCCACGGTTCGAATTTTGGAGGTCCATGACGGCCTCTCCGGTCTCATTGCAGAGAGCGTTTCATTTTGTAAGGATGGGGAGTACAAGAGCTTCGACGGCATGTGGTCCTCGAGCCTCACCGATTCAACATCCAAAGGGAAACCCGACATTGAAGCCGTTGACCTGACCACACGACTGCAGAGTGTCACTGACATCCTTGAATGTACCACCAAGCCCATCATCTACGATGGGGATACTGGAGGCTTAGCCGAACACTTTGTCTACACCGTCAGAACCCTGGAGCGCAACGGCATCTCTGCCATCATCATCGAGGATAAGATGGGCTTGAAGAAGAATTCCCTCTTTGGCACCGATGTGCAGCAGCAGCTTGCTCCTATTGAAGATTTCGCTCAAAAGATCAGCTTCGGAAAGCAAGCCCAGGTGACCAAAGACTTCATGATCATCAGTCGCCTTGAATCCCTAATCGCTGGCGGGACGGTCGATGAGGCGCTTGAACGGGCACGAGCGTACATCAAAGCGGGGACCGATGGCATCATGATCCACTCAAAGAATAAAAGTGGCGATGATGTGCAGGAATTCTGCCTTCGTTTCAGGAAGGAGTACAGCCAAGTTCCGCTCATTCTCGTGCCAACGACGTACAACCAATTTACCGAAGAGGAGTTCGAAGCCTGGGGTGCCAACATCATTATTTATGCAAACCACATGCTCAGAGCTGCGTATCCGGCGATGATGACCGTGGCCAAGTCGATTCTTGAACACGGGCGCTCCCTGGAAGCCGATTCTTTGTGCATGCCCATCAAACAAATCCTAGAATTGATACCAGGGACCAAGTAGAGGACGATGATGATAGCACCACAAGAGTTTGTTGAAGCGTTGGAGCGGTATGGCACAGACTTCTTTTGCGGGGTGCCCGATTCTCTCTTGAAGAATCTCTGCGCCTACATTACTGATACCGTCGATGCAGAACACCACATCATCACGGCAAACGAAGGCAATGCCGTTGCCTTGGCGGCAGGCCATCACCTCGCCACCGGCTCGATCCCGTTCGTCTACATGCAGAACTCGGGGCAAGGCAATGCCATCAATCCGCTCCTCTCACTTGTCGATGAGGATGTCTACCAGATACCGATGCTGCTTTGTGTCGGCTGGCGAGGAGAGCCCGGCATCAAGGATGAGCCGCAGCATCTCAAGCAGGGTAAGGTGACCCTCAGCATCTTTGAGGCCGTAGGGATTCCGTATCAGACGTTATCGACAGAACCAGCTGAGGTGGCCGTCCAGCTCTCAGATGCCTATGTCTATATGCAAGAAAATAGTGCACCGTATGCATTGGTCATCCGTAAGGGTGTTTTTGCTCCGTATGAGCTCAAGCAGAAAACCATTGTCGATGGAGCGTTTACGAGAGAACAGGCATTGGAGATTGTCGTCGACCACCTTCCACCTGACGCAATCGTCGTCTCGACGACCGGTATGGTGTCACGCGAACTCTATGAGATTCGAGAGAAGCGGGAAGAGGGACATCATAAGGACTTTCTTACCGTCGGTTCGATGGGCCACGCTTCCCAGATAGCTTTGGGTGTCGCTTTGGCCAAGAAGGAGCGGCCAGTTGTGTGCATTGACGGCGATGGAGCCGCTCTGATGCATCTTGGGGGAGCGGCAATCATCGCCAATGCCAAGCCTAAGCGGTTTTTGCATATCATCCTCAACAATGGGGCACATGATTCTGTTGGAGGGCAGCCTACCGTCGGTCGATCTGTCGACTTGGTTGGTACGCTCCTGAGCCTTGGCTACGCAAAGGCAGTACAGGCAAAAACTCAAGATGAGCTCATCGAAGCGCTCTCTGTTCCTGTTGCTGGGCCATACTGCATCGAGGTGTTGGTGAAGAAGGGAAACCGGCCTGATTTGGGGAGACCAAAGAGTACACCGGTGGAGAATAAACACGCATTCATGCGCTACATGACAGAGGCAGGAGTATGATACGAGAAGCAGTGATTGTCGGAGCTGGATTGGGATCGAGAATGAAGGGGGCGACGGAGGATCGCCCTAAGGGGTTCATTGAACTCAATGGCGCATATCTTGTCGAAATGTCGGTGCAGAAGCTGCTTGCTCATGGGATTGAGCGAATTATCATCGGCACTGGATACCATAGTGAGTGGTACGATAATCTTGCAAAGAAATACCCAGCTATTGAGACAATACACAATGCGAACTATGCATCTACCGGGAGCATGGGAACTCTAGAAGTCTGTGCTCAATTGATAGAAAGAGATTTCATCCTCCTTGAATCGGATTTGATCTACGATTCCATCGCCCTCTTTACTCTGATCAACGACCCGCATCGAGATGTAATCCTCGGTTCTGGAACCACCCAGAGTGGTGACGAGGTCTATATTGCTGTAGATGAACGCCAAGAGGTGAAGGCAATCTCGAAATTCAAGGAGACCATGGATTCTGCCTTCTGTGAGTTGGTAGGAGTTTCAAAAATCTCCTACCAAACGTTGCAAGCGATGTGTGCATTTGCTGAAGCCAACCGTAATGAGATGCCTAAGATGGAGTACGAGAGTGCGCTTGGCGGAGCACAACAGATGGGGCAGCACCTCTTTGTTCGCAAGATCGAGTACCTTGCTTGGCGAGAAATCGATGATGCCTCCCACCTTGCCATGGCCAGAGAAGAGGTGCTTCCCAAGATTCTTGAGAACGAGAGCTTGAGGAAGGTGCGTCGTGAAGTGCTGCTCAATCCAGGCCCTGCCACCACCACCGACTCGGTTAAGTATTCTCAGGTCTGTGCGGATATCTGTCCCCGTGAGGAAGAATTCGGGCAGATGATGCGATGGATTTGTGATGAACTGACTGACTTCGTAGGTAGTCGAGATGAGTATGAAACGGTGCTCTTTGCTGGATCGGGAACGTTGGCTGATGAAGTAATGCTCTCCTCCTGTGTTCCTGATGATGGCAAGCTCTTAATCATCAACAATGGTTCATATGGAGCACGGATGGCTAAAATTGCCTCAGTCTATAAGCTCAATTATGATGTTTTTAAGAGTTCGACACACGAAGTGCTGGACCTCATTGCCCTCAAGGAGATGCTCGATGGGGGAGGATACACCCACCTAGCGGCGGTCTACCATGAGACGACCACGGGCTTGATGAACCCTATCCCTCAAATCGGAAAGATGTGCCACGACTTGGGGATCGTAACCATCGTTGATACGGTCAGCGCTTTCGCTGCGATTCCCATTGATATGAAGCGAGACCACATCGACTTCATGGCCTCAACATCCAACAAATGCATCCAAGGGGTGGCAGGGGCGTGCTTTGTCTTCTGCAATCGCAGAGAGCTTGAAAAACTCAAGGGAAGGCCTATGAGGACCTACTACATGGACCTCTATGATCAATATGACAACTTCTCAAAAACACTTCAGACTCGATTTACCCCACCGGTACAGGTGCTCTACTCATTGAGACAGGCGATCATAGAAACAAAACAGGAAACCATCGAGGGTCGATATGCGCGATATACCGCATGCTGGGAGGTTCTCACCAAGACAGTAGAAGAGTTGGAGCTGAAGATGTTGGTGGAGAAGGAGCTGCAATCACATCTGATCACGGCGATTATGGAACCAGAGAGTGAAGCCTACTCATTCGAGGAGTTTCACGACCGTGCACGAGAGCGAGGGTTCACAATCTATCCAGGAAAGTTAGGGAATATTAATACCTTCAGAATCGCCAACATTGGAGATATCCAGATCTTTGAGATGGAGCGGTTTGTTAAATTCATGAGAGAGTACTTCAAAGGATTGTAACAAGATCATCCTCCACTAGAGAAAAGTATCAGAAGGGGAACCTCGCCAGGTTCCCCTTCTGCATTTTTTCCCTCACTTGCGTGTCCTAGATCAACTCCAACTCCGCCTCAAACTCCTTATCCAGCGGGTAGATCGGCCTTGGCAGGTTCTGGTAGGGGAGGCGTTCGAAGAGTTCATCGGTGGACCCTGTAGTGAGGGCCATCATCGAGCGTTTGGCAATCGCTCTGATCTCTGGCTCAAGGTAGCCGAGCTTTACCACGATGACTTTGCGCTCTGTTGGCTCTACTCCTAGGATCCGCATCATCTCCGGGTCATAGCACCCCACATGCTTGCTGGCCACCACCACATCGACTCCATTGACGTGAAGGAGTGCGAGGTCGGCGCCGTTGGCCCCTTCCCACGCTCTCTCGATTGCCTTGACGGTTACTTCTGCTTCTACCGGTTTGCTCTTCTCAGTATCAAACTTCGAGCCAAGGCTCGTCTCGTAGGTGCTCCCAACTCCCCGCTCTATGGCTTCTCTGACTACCTCAGGATCATAGAAGCCCTGGTAGACGAGCGGTGGGTTCAGTTGGGAGAGCTCATTGTCCTCTAAGATCAAGTGGAGGAAGTTCGTCACATCCCCACTGCCTCCGGCAGTCGGGTTGTCTCCGCTGTCGCTGATGACCACCGGATAGATGTTCTCTTTAAGCGACTCCTTCGTCGCCTCCAGCGCATCCTCCGGCATCCGCGTCTCATTGTAGAAGGTGAACTCAGCTCTCCTGTTCCAGAAGAGCTGGGCTAGCTCTTTGGCCAGGCAGTCGGCAAGGGGTTGGTCATCTTGGGTGACCACCACCGCGTGGACTGCGTTCTCTGTTCCATCTGCCCACGGGAAGCCGAGGAGGTAGGAAGCGGAGAGCACCTGTGGGTGCTGCTCTCGTATTCTCAACTCCTTGATGAGGCTTGCCATCGGCTCCACACTCGTCTCACTCTGTTCGCCGGCGATCAGCATCGGGATTCTCACCGCTGCCATCGTCGGCTTTTTTTTGCTCTCCAGGGTGCGGATGACCATCAGGGCATTGTGGATGCCCGTCTCGTAGGTATCGGTGTGGGGGGC
>JALOBD010000072.1 GCA_023228445.1 Sphaerochaeta sp.
GGAACTCGACGACCTCCTCCAGCTCATACTTGGCCTCCACCTGGCCGGCGACATCGGCGAAAGTGATCTTGGTGTCGGTCTCCATGTACTCCTTGGCCCGGCTCTTGCCCAACGTCGACATCATCCGGCCGTTGAGGCCGCTGGACTGGCGGTAGAGCATGATGGTAAAGCCAATGAAGATAATCCACGGCAAGAGCTGCAACACAACCTGCAGGATCGAGATCTCGGCCACCGTCCCGGTGACGGAGACCCCCTTGTCCTTCAGCGTCGACAGCAGCGTATCATCAAAGTATGGGATTCTCGTCTGTGCTGCGATGCCATTCTTCAGCACAAACCGGACTTGGGACTGTTCTTTGATCTCCACCTGGGCGACCTGGTTGGCATCGACATAGCTGATAAAGGTCGTGTACGGGACCGATTGCTCACCCCGTCCACCGGCCGAATCAAAGAACATATAGGCAAACAGGACTGCCAGGGTGACAAACACCACCAATGCCACCCGATTCTTCGGTGGCCTGAACGATGGCTTACCCCCATCCTTCTGCGGACCCTGCCAAAACTGTCGAGGGTCCTCTTTGGGGGACTTCTTGTCGCCCTCTTGGCTCTCATTATTCATCTTCACTATATATATCCCTTCTGTTACTACTATATATATTTGTAAACCCATGGGCAAGGGGAGCTTTGAAGCGTACAGCAATCCGGTCACGGCCACCAAAGGCCGCCCCGAAGACCGCTACTACCCCGCTCTGGTCCACCAAAACCGGCACCAAGGGGCGCTGATAGCTGCTGATGCCCATCGCCGAGAGGAGCTTGCTCACCCGCATCGTCCCCCCCTCGAGCACGATCACATCGCTGGCGAGTGCGCTTCTGATGACCGGTGCCTTGAGTGCGGTGGCATCGATTTTCAACGCATTCGGATAGCGCGAGCTCCTGCCGGCTTTGCGGATGTCCAACGCTACATGATCACTGATGGGAATCAATCGGGTTGTGGTGGGATCGCTCAGGCTCATACAGAACGACCATGACGGCTCGATCGTCGTGATGATCACCGCCCCGTATTTGTAGCGCATGTGCAAATTCCCCATCTCACGGACGGTCCACTCTCCGCGCACGATCTCCTCGATGCCTCCTACGATACGGTAATAGACCATGCGCGAGATGCGATCGTCGCTGCCGATCAAGAGGGCAGCCATGCGGTAGATGACCAACTCCCTCAGAGCCGGGTCCAAGGTGAGGTACCACTTGAGCGAAAACACAACAACGCCATCATCGCTCTTCACCTCGGCCATGGCCGTGTCGGTCAGCTGCTCCAAGAGACGCGAGACGTGTTGGAAGCGGGTGGTCAGGGTATAGGCGGCCTGGTGGGCGTTGGGAAAGAGGGAAAGCAGTGGTTTCTTCACCTGTGAGCGCAGCGCATTGCGCAGGTACCGGTCCTCCCGATTGGTTGAATCGTGTGACCACACCAAACCCTTGTACGCTGCATACTCGGCAAGCTCGGCATGAGTGACCTCCAGCACCGGTCTGAGCAGCATGACCCCACCCAGGTCGCGGGTACGGCGGATCCCCCCCAACGCACTGAGGCTCGACCCCTGGCCGATGCGCATCAACAGCGTCTCCAGCTGGTCATCGCTGTTGTGACCGGTGAGCAGGTAGGGAATCGAGCGCTCTCGGCACGCACGGGCCAGCGCTTCATAGCGCAGCTGCCGAGCAGCCTCCTCGATGCCACGTCCCCGCCTCTTGGCCTCGGTGGCCACCGCCCCCTTGCCGAGGTCGATGAGCGTGAAGCGCACCCCGATGGTGCGGCAGTTCTCCTCATTGCGCGCGATCTCCGCTTCCAGTTCCGCTGCCGGACGGAGGTGGTGGTTCACATAAAAGGCATCGATGTCATCGTTGCCTAAGAGCGCGGTGAGGGCGCAGAGGAGCGCCAATGAGTCGCTGCCGCCGGAGAAGGCGACAGCCATCGCCTCGGTGCGGTCGATCTCCTCCTCGCTGAAGAAGAGGTCAAGGAAGCTGAGTACCTGGTCGTCGATTGTAGCCATTGGCCACCTCCTCAAAGCTCGCCCCCTCGATCAGGGAGACAAGCGCTTTGGCCGCCAGGCCAATGCCGTCGTAGATTGCCTCGTCATCGATTGCTCCGAGCACGTGGTCGATGACTCCCTCCTCCCCATTGGGACGACCGATACCGATGTAGATGCGGATGAAGTTGCCATCACCCGTGTGTTCCATCAACGAGGCGAGGCCCCGATGGCCGGCCGACGACCCTCCCTTCCTGAGGCGGATAGTCCCGGCAGGAAGGTCCATCTGGTCACAGACAACGACCATCGATGAAGGGGAGAAGTGTTTGAGCACGTCCCCGCTCTTGTTCATGTAGGTCAAGGGCTGGACCAAGAGCGCCCGATCGCCGACCGTGGCCCGGCGGTAGAGACGAAAACAGCGTTTTTTCAACCGGAGCTGAAAAAACGCTGCACACGACTCCACGGCGAGAAAGCCAACGTTGTGACGGGTGCGCTCGTACTTGGGTCCCGGGTTTCCCAGTCCAAGGACAAGCAACATCGTCTACTCCTCGTCTTCGCTCTCAGTCTCGACGACCTCTTCCTCGCCTGCCTCTTCATCGGCAGCGACCTCAACACGGATTGTCTTCACCGACGCAATGGTCTTGTGTACGTCGTCCAACAGCTTGACACCGGAGGGCATGGCCACCTCACCGAGGGTCATGCTCTGGTTGACCTCAAGGGCCGAGACATCGACCTGCAGGGTCTCGGGAAGATCCTTGGGCAGACACTCGATCTCCGTCTCGTAGAGGACTTGCTCAAGCACACCCCCTTCACGGGTTCCAGCCGGGTTGCCGACCAGCGTAATGGACACCATCGTGCGCAGGCTCTGGCCACGGGTGACCTCATAGAAATCCACGTGCTTGATCTGGGTGCGGATCAGGTCCTCCTGGTATGACTTCATCAAACACTCATGCTTCTTCTTGCCGACGGTGATCTTGAGCAGTGCCGTCTCGGAGAAGTGGCGCATCTTATTGGTGAACTCGTGGGCATCGAGGGTGATGTGCAAATGCTCATTCTTGCCGTAGATGACTGCCGGGATCCGGCCACTGCGCAAGAGCCTGCGTGATCCGGCACTGCCGAAATCCTCGGTCCGCTTGACTGCCGCCAAGCTGCGTTTGTCGCTCATTGTGAACTCCTTGTACTCTCATTGGTGCACCCTGTGCCCAATTACCATGAATTAGGGGTATCCATATACCACCGGGGTGTGAGTATAGGGCGTTTGGGGGTACAAGAACAAGTACCCTGCACAAAAACGGGCAATCCACACCAATGGACTGCCCTACTGGGAAGGAGGGATTCGAACCCCCGATGCCGGCACCAAAAACCAGAGCCTTAACCACTTGGCGACTTCCCAACAACGGCTATGAGGCTATCGGAAAAGGAGAGGTTTGTCCAGCAGTGCCGGATTACTCATCGACCGCTTGGTCTTCCTCTTGGACATTGGAGGCGTACGCCTCCATCACCACCCGTTGCAAGTGGTCACGGAACTCACTGCTGATCGGGTGGGCGACATCCTTGAACTCGCCGTTGGCAAGCTGTCGACTGGGCATCGCGATGAAGTCGCCGTCACGCCCCTCAATAACCTTGATGTTGTGCACCACAAACTGGTTGTCGAACGTCACGGTTACGTAAGCCTTCAATTTTCCCGCTTGATTGACTCTCCGCACACGTACTTCTGAGATGTCCACGCTATCCTCCAATCCGCACCCTTGGGTACTATAACAAGCGACTCTGCCACACCACGACCTGATCGCCCAGGCTATGCTGCACCCGCTCTCCAACCTCTTTCACACACCCCTCGTCCTCACTTACAAAGTACCAGCACGAGCCACTGCCGCTAATCGACGCATAGCCATCCAAGTCGGCGCACAACCCATCAAGGGCTGCATAGATTGGTTCGTGAGCAACGGTCGCGTAGAAGTCATTATACAACGAACCACTCCAGGTTGGACAGCTTTTGTCATAATTTGTAACAATCTCCTCAAAACGGGAGAATGGGTGTATCATTCCTGTTCGAAGATGATCGAGCGTAGCGTAGGCTTGGGCAGTTGAGACGGCCAACGCTTTGGGCATGGCCAGCAACACCGGCAACGGCCTAGAGACAATCGGGCGCACCACCTCTCCGCGTCCCTCGACAACCGCCGCATCAACGCCGCAGAGGAAGAACGGTACATCACTGCCCACCGCCGAGGCGATGGCACGCAATCGTTCATCCCCTGCGTCGGCGATGGTGTTGAGCACCGCCAGCAGGGCGGCAGCATCACTTGAACCACCGCCAAGACCAGACTGCACCGGGATATGCTTCTCCACCTGCACAGTGAGCACAACATCACAGCCAGTCGCCTCATGCCATAGGTGCGCTGCCCGGCTCAGCGTGTCAGAGCCAGGTGCACAGTACTCATCAAGGCCCGTGACAGTGATACCAAAAGGCCCTGTTTGCCAGTGGATATGCAACACATCAGCGAGTGCCAGGCGTACAAAAAGTGACTGAATATCATGAAACCCATCCTCGCGAAGAGGGCCGACAGCGAGATGAAGGTTGATTTTTGCGTGTGCAAGCGCTGTCCTATTCATCGCTTACAGCGTATCAAAGCTCACCGTGGTTGTCTAGGAGGATTTAATCAAAAATACATTTCTGTCTATCAATGGGTTGAGATAACCATCAATTTATTATAGGCTAATTGAGCTATTTCGCATATCAGTCTACCAAACACCCAAAGATTTGAGCTTCTCGGTCGCTTGGGCAGCCCAGCCACGGTTGGCTGCCGGGTTTGCGGGACTGGGGTGCAGAATCTCACCGATGAGCAAATCCGTCGTCTCATTGGCCACGTTGATCAACTTCTGGTGGGCGTACTTACCCACCCCGATGGCCCAGGAGGGCCTCAGCAGCGCGATGACATCGAGCAGGTAGCGGTCACACACTGCTTCCAACGCGAGACGCTCCACCTTGATCAACTTATCGGGGGTGATGTTCCTGCCCGTCGCCCCCCGGTCGACGAAGACCAGCGGACAGTAGTTGACCACTGCCATCTCCCCTCCCATCGACCCGCTCGCTCCATAGTGCTCCTCCAAGAGGCCCCACAGACGGCGCCCACTGACCTCGCTGCGTGGGGTCTCCAGCCCAAGGATCGGCCGCTTGGGATGTTCGATAACCGGCCGTCCGACCGGCTCATCAAGACCCAGGAACCCCTTCACCGCCGCCACTTCCCCAAAGGGGACGCCGGTCTGGGCCATGCCGAAGGGACCGGGGTTCATGCCCAAGAGCAAGACTCGGGTAGGCTGGTTGACAAAGCGGCGCAGATACGCCTCGTGCATCGCCCAGGCGTACTCGAGTGGGTTGTAGATATAACAATCGATGCTGAAGTTCAGGCTTTCCAGCTGCATCGAAAACTGCTTGGTCCGCTCGATGATTCGGCTCATCACCCTCTCCTCTAGGCAGGTATGCCCGCTTTGCGTATGATACCTCAACATGGCACAATCCGATGACAAACTCAAGGCGATCATCTTCGACAAAGACGGCACACTCTTCGATTATGCCCAGGTATGGGAGACGGTGCTCACCGAATCGATTGACAGCGCCTTCGAGGCCATGGGCAAGCAAGACCGAGCGCAGGCAAAGGGGGCGATGCTCCGCTTGATGGGCATCGACGAGGCGGGCCGCTGCCTCCCCTCGGGACTCGTCTTCACCCACCGCCGGGTGCAAATCTTCCGCCGCTTCTTCCTCTACTGCATCCGTTGGCGGGTCAATGCCATCAAGGCGATGCGCGCCTACTACCGAAGCGTAACCCACAGCGAGACACTGCTGAGTGAAAAACTCGCCTCCATGGATTTTTCGATGCAACAGCACCTCTTCTCCTCCCTCAAGGAGAATGGCTGGCGCATCGGCATCATCACCAACGACAACGACTCCTCCACCACCCTCTTTCTCTCCCTCATGGGCCTGAGTGACTACATCGACTTCGTTGCCAGCCGTGACAGTCACTATCGAAGAAAGCCCCATCCCCAAGCGTTCTTGGAGTTCTGCGCCCGTTTTGAGCTCACGCCCAACCAAGTGGCGATGGTCGGGGACACCATCACCGATCTGCTCTTCGCCAAACGCGCTGGCGCCGGGTACCGCATCGGAGTGCTCTCGGGCAGCAACGACGTACGGCGCCTGAAGCGCCACAGCGATGTCGTCTACCGCGATATCGGCTCATTGATCACCGATCCCCGCCTCTTTCCCATCGATTAATATCGCCTTGCACGCATCACAGCCGTCTCTTCTCCCACATTGACGGGCATGCTCATCATATCGTGACACTGTATGTGGTGCTCGCGTTTTGCTCTTCCCCTCTGCGCCATATCTTCTCTCCACTCCTTTCACCTGAGCAGGTGGCAGCAGCTCTCTTCATCCACCGGTTGGGACGCTCATCATAAAAAGGAGCAATCACCTGCGTCTCGCCATCAAAGCCGAGCGCTGTGCCTGCACAGACTCTCACACGCTTGTAAGGGGTCCTGCCTAGTCATTATTCAAGAGTGGAGGTCACCTTTGTTGCGCTGCCGATGCCATTGCCATACGTGTTTGGGATTGGAACCCCATTCAACACCCAAACAAACGAGCTTGCCCACCCTCACCTGAAAAAATTCCCCTGGTCGCGCCCCATCCCACCACACGCCAAGCAGTGGAGAAATTACCAGGCTGCAAATAGGCCCGTTCATCCCGAAATGAAGTCATTAGTACCTTTCTACTACCGTTTATTGACTAATCATACAAACTCGGTGACAATTACCCTTGTCTAGTATGAATCTATCATATGAGGTGGAAACTGACATGAAACACGCGTGGGATGAACTGGATCACTATCGGGGAGAGTACTTCTCGGGCCAATGGCCCTCGATCATCGACATGCTCTTGATCACCGAACACCGGTTCGGCAACCGACCCTCCTTCACCGTCTTCAACCCCGAACGGGTCACCCTCACCTTCAGTGACGTGGTGGCCAACGTCAGGCGCGTCGGCTCAGCCCTCGCTGAGGCCGGGGTCCAGCAGGGCGACCGGGTGGTCATCAACGGCAAGAACAGCCCCGAGTGGGCGATCGCCTACCTCGCCACCCTGTGGGCGGGCGGCGTCGTGGTGCCACTGGACAACCAGATGCAGCGTGATCGGGTGGAGAGCCTCTCATCCTTCGTCGAGGCTTCCTACCTCTTTGGAGACAAGAACATCATCGAGGGTCTCGATGCCAGCCACACGTGGTATCAAAACCTGAAAGGACGCGCCACCCTGCTCGGCGCGAGCGAAGGCATTGATTCGATCGGGGAGCTGAGAGCGAGCAAAGAGATCGACCACCAGCGCATCGACGAGCATGCGCTTGCGGCGATCCTCTTCACCAGCGGTACCACCGGAGCTGAGAAGGGCGCGATGCTCACCCACGCCAACATCGTCAGCGACGTCTACCAAGCGTGCGACGGGATGTTCCTCTCCCTCGATGAGACGGATGTACTCTATGCACTTTTGCCGCTCCACCACTCCTACTGTTGTACCGCCGTGCTCTTAGAGGCTATCAAGCACGGCTCAGAGTGCGTCTTTGGCCAGGAGATTGTCGTCAGCAGGATGATCGGTGACCTGAGCCGAGGCAAGGTCACCATCTTCATGGGTATCCCGCTGCTCTACAACAAGCTGCTTGCCGGGCTACTCAAGCAGGTGAAGAAGAAGGGTTTCGCCACCAATGCCCTGATCCACTGCCTGATGGCCATCAACGGGGTGTTCAAGAAGTACCTGCACATCAACCTCTTCCGCCCGCTCTTCAACAAGCTTCTGCTCAGCAAGGTGGGACTCGACCACAACCACATCCTCATCTGTGGGGCAGGCCCACTCTCGCCGAAGGTCTTCAAGCAGTACCAACAGCTGGGCCTCGATTTCATCCAAGGCTATGGCTTGACCGAGACGAGCCCGATCCTCACCCTCAACCCCGTCTCCAAATTCAAGGTCGAGTCGGTGGGCAAGGTCTTCCCGCTCGTTGACATGATCATAGCCGATGAAGACGAACACGGGATCGGCGAGATCCGTGTCAAGGGCCCAAATGTCACCGCCGGATACTACAAGGATGCGGTGAACACCGCTGCCCTCTTCGATGAGGAGGGGTATCTGAAGACCGGCGATCTCGGGTATCTCGACCGGGAGCAGTACCTCTACCTCAAGGGGCGGGCGAAGAACATCATCGTCACCGAGGGAGGCAAGAACGTCTACCCCGAACAGATCGAGGACCTCTTCCAGCTCTACGCCCAGGTCGAGCAAATTCTGGTTCGCGGCTACCAAGAGAAGGCCGATGTCCCCGGCGAGGCGATCGAGGCGGTCGTGTACCCCAACAGCGAGTACTACAGTGAACACCAGGTCCCCATCAAGGAGGATTTGGAGCGTATCATCGCCGAAGTGAACCACCACCTCCCTCTCTACGAGAAGATCACCCGGCTCACCATCGCAGAGGAGGCGATGGACATGACCAGTACCAAGAAAATCAAGCGTGGTACGGTGACCATCTAGCCACTGCGTGGTATCATGGCCTCATGAATGTGCTCATAACCAACACCTTGATCATCCCCATGACCGGCGCTGGGCTCACTGTGCGCGGCGACATCGGCATCAGTGGGGAGAGGATTGCCTTTGTCGGGAGAAGGGATGCATCCTTTGTCGCTGACAAAATCATCGATGGATCGAATCACCTGACCATGCCTGCACTGGTCAATGCCCACACCCACTTGGCGATGGTGTTGATGCGCAATTACAAGGACAATCTCCCCACCCTCCAAGAGTGGCTGGGAGAAATCTTTCCCATCGAGGACAAGCTCACTCCCGAGGATGTCTACAGCGCCTGCCGTCTGGCGATAGCCGAGTCGATCCAAAGCGGCGTGACCACCCTCTGCGACATGTACTTCCACACCTCAGCCACCATCCAGGCGGTCACTGAGGGCGGGGTTCGGGCAAATCTCGGCCTCACCCTCTTCGGAGATGAGACGGTAAGCCGGGCACGCATTAAAGAGCATGAAGCAGCCTTGAAGGCTGGCCACGCCCACTCTTCGGGGCGTATCACCCTCTCTGCGGCCCCCCACGCCATCTACACGTGCACGGCCGGCACCTACCATCTCGCCCGAGCCTGGGCCTTGGAGAACGATGCGGTCCTCCACACCCACATCAGTGAGACACGGAAAGAGGTCGAGGAGTGCATCGCCGAACATGGCACCACGCCGCTGATGTACCTCAAGCGTATCGGGGCCTTGGATGGTGTCAAGTGCCTCTTCGCCCATGGGGTACACCTGAGCGACGAGGAGACAGCCCTGCTGGCCGAACTCGACGCAGCGGTGGTGCACAACCCGAGCAGCAACCTCAAACTCGACTGCGGTATCGCTCCGATCGCCTCCTATAAAGAGAGAGGTCTCTCCATTTCATTGGGTACCGATGGCGCGTCGAGCAACAACAACCTCAATATGTTCGAGGAGATGCACATCGCAGCGCTGTTGGGCAGGCTCGGCGGCCACCTCAGCCCCTACGAGGTGCTCAAGATGGCAACCATCGATGGTGCGCGCTCCCTCGGCCTTGAAGAGCGCATCGGCACCCTTGAAGCGGGCAAGGAGGCTGATTTGATCATGATCAACCTCACCCGTGCGCACCTGAACCCACACAACGACCCGTTCAGTTTGCTGGTATACAGCGCCCAGGCCAGTGATGTGGATACGGTCTTCTGTCAGGGCAAGATCCTGATGGAGAACCGGAATCTGGTCCACTACGATATCGACGCGCTGGTCGAGGACGTCAACGCCCGCTGGGCCGCCGTCCTCTCCCGATGAGCCAAGGAGGTCTCTCATGGATGAATCGTTCGTCGCCCTGATATTTCAAGACGAGGAGCTGGTCCTGCTCGACCAGCGCTTCTTGCCCACTCGCGTCGAGTATGTGCACTGCAAGGGGTACAAGGACGTGGAGTTTGCCATACGCGATATGGTGGTGCGTGGAGCACCCGCCATCGGTGCCAGTGCCGCCTATGGGGTGTACCTGGCCGCCAAGGAGCACGATGGTGAGGCGGTGTTCCTCTCTGCCCTCGAATTCTTGGCCAATGCCCGCCCCACCGCCGTGAACCTGGCGTGGGCCATCAAGCGGATGAAGGGTGTCTGGCAAGAGCACAAGGAGAGTGGACGTGACAACCTGCTTGCGGCGTTGCTCCGTGAAGCCGACGAGATCCGCGCCGAGGACATCCGCGCCAACAAAGAGATGAGCCGGATCGGCAGCCGCGTCGTGCCCCACGGGGCGACGATTCTCACCCACTGCAACACCGGGGCGCTTGCCACAGCTGGGTGGGGAACGGCACTGGGGGTCATCAAGCAAGCCCACTGGGAGGGCAAGGAGATCTTCGTCTACGCCGATGAGACGCGCCCGCGGCTACAGGGCGCACGCCTTACCGCCTGGGAGCTCGTCGAGGCAAAGATTCCCGCCAAACTCATCGCAGACAGCGCAGCTGCTACCCTGATCCGCGATGGGAGGATCGACTTGGTGATCCTCGGGGGCGATCGGGTGGCCGCCAATGGCGATGTGGCAAACAAGCTGGGCACCTTCGCCCTCTCGGTGATCGCAAAGGCGTACGGGGTTCCCTTCTACAGCGTCGTGCCGGTCTCGACGATCGACTTTGCCATCCCCGATGGATCACACATCCCCATCGAGGAGCGGGATAAGAGCGAAGTCACCCATGTCGGGGAGACACAGGTCGCCCCATCAGAGATCGGAGTCTACAACCCTGCTTTCGACGTGACACCGCACCAGAACATCACCGGCATCATCACCGAGCGAGGGATCATTTATCCGCCCTTTGGCGAGAACATCGAGCGCCTTCGCAGAGGCGAGACGCTGTGAATGTCCTATACGGCTGTCTGAAAGTCAGCTACAATCAACCCAAGGAGTCATAGAATGAAAGAACAAGAGTTTTTGATCTGCAAGCACTGTGGAAACGTCGCCGCCAAGATCATCGACCGAGGCCCGAAGCTAGTCTGCTGTGGTGATGAGATGCTCGTGATGAAAGCGAACACCGAAGATGCCTCACAGGAGAAACACGTGCCGGTGGTTACCGTCGATGGCAACCGCCTTGAGGTGAACATCGGATCGGTCGACCATCCGATGACCCGTGAACACCACATCGCGTTCATCTTTGTGCAGACCGAGAAGGGGGGCATGAAGAAGATGCTCGCCGTCGATGGCA
>JALOBD010000073.1 GCA_023228445.1 Sphaerochaeta sp.
CCCATCGACAGCACCAGACCGACAAAGTAGGAGATGCGCAGCTTTTCATCCCTGAGGAAGATCCGGCTCGCCAGCAGCGTGGTGAACGGGGCAGCGGCAACGATGACACCGACGTTGGTGACGCTGGTGTGCATCAATGCGGTGTTCTCCAAGAAGTAGTAGAGGAAGATACCACAAAAACCGGCCAGCGCAACGAAGAGGCGGTCGATGTTCTTGACGTACGCCAGTTTTTTAGGAAAGAGGAGCGTCAGCACCGCCAAGCCGAGCAGTGATCGGACCACGAGGATCTGGCTTGGGGTGAGGTGGTCCAAGAGCGTCTTGGTGAAGACATAGGTCGTCGCCCAGATGGTGATGGTGACCAAGACCGCCAGGTGGCCAAGGAGCGCCGGATGTGGATTGGTTCGTTGCATGATTGCCCAGTGTAGCGACAATCCTAGTGGGATGCAATGAGAGGTGGTATACTGAAGGCAGCAAGGAGGCGCCTATGATGACGTATCGGAAGGAGCTTTGGTTTCACCTGCCCAAGCGACGAGGCTTGATCAACATCACAGAGAGCGTCCAGCAGGCGGTGAACGAGAGTGGGGTCAGGGAGGGTTTGGTCCTCGTCAACGCGATGAACATCTCGGCAAGCGTCTTCATCAACGCGGTTGAGAAGGGGTTGCACGATGATTTTGAGATCTGGCTGGAGAAGCTTGCCCCCGAATTGCCCTATGAGCAGTACAACCACAACACCGAGGCGGAGCACAACGCCGATGCCCACCTCAAGCGCACCATCATGGGGCGTGAAGCGGTTGTCGCGATCACCGGTGGCAAGCTTGACTTCGGCACCTGGGAGCAACTCTTCTACTATGAGTTCGATGGCATGCGTGACAAGCACGTGCTGATCAAGATCATCGGCGAGTAGCTGCCCTAGCGGCCACGGACGTTGGTCTGGTAGGCCTTCAAGCCTGCCCTGAGGCAGGCTGTGGCCCGCTTCAACTCCTCGGTGTTGAGCACATAGGCGATACGTACTTGGTTGCGGCCCATCCCTTCGCTCATGTAGAAGTTCTCACACGGGGCGACCATCGTTGTCTCCCCGTCAAGGTTGAAGTCACGCAACATGAAGATGGCAAACGCCTCGGCATCATCGACGGGCAGCTCGGCGACCAAGTAGAATGCACCCTTGGGGGAGGAGACCACCACCCCTTCGATCTTTTTGAGCTCCTCCACGATCGTATTGCGCCGCATCTCGTACTCATCACGCACCGCGACCAGGTAGGAGTCATCGGTGGCGAGCGCAGCGTGGGCGGCGATCTGTTCGATCTCCGGCGGGCAGAGACGGGCTTGGCCAAGCTTCAGTGCGTTGGCGATGACCGCCGTGTTGCGGCTGACGAAGGCACCCACCCGCGCGCCACACATCGAGTAGCGCTTGGAGAAGCTGTCGAGGCAGACTACGCGCTGGGCATACTCCTCGAAGGTGAGCACCGAGACGAAGGTCTCGCCATCATAACAGAACTCCCGATAGACCTCGTCGACAACGAGGAAGATGTCGTGCTTCTCACACAGGGCAAGCAGGGCGAGCAGTTCGTCCCGGCTGTAGATGTAGCCGGTGGGGTTGTTCGGGCTACAGATGAGGATCGCCCGGGTACGCTCGGTGATGCGCGCCTCAAAGTCCGAGAGCGGCGGCAGGGCGAAGTTCTCCTCCATGCGGCTGGTCACCGGCACCAGCTTCACCCCACCGGCGTGGGCGAAGGAGGCGACGTTGGTATAGAAGGGCTCGGGGATGATCACCTCATCACCGCTGTCGCAGAGGGTCATGAAGGTGTAGTGGAGGGCCTCACTGCCTCCAGTGGTGATCAGGATCTCCTCCACCTTCACATCGACGCCGTACTTCTTGTAGTAGGCCGGCAGCGCGCGGCGCAGGTCATCGCGCCCCTCGCTCGCCCCGTAGGCGATCAGGGGTTCCTGGTACCTTTGGATCGCCTCGATGACACGCGGCGGGGTCTTGATGTCGGGTTGGCCGATGTTGAGGTGGTGGACCTTGATACCCCGGCTGATCGCCTCCCGTGCGTAGGGGGAGAGCCGTCTGATCGGCGAGGCCTGCAGTTCGGTGATTCGTCTGGATACGTTCATGGTCAGTGCTCCTGGATTCGATTGATTCAATCCCCTGCTCCCAAATTCTCCGAATCAGGGGGCAGAAGCTGCGTGAGACCCGGATCGTTGACCATCAGTCACGGTCCGGGTCACTAGCATCGGCACCGGGCAGTGGTGCCTGCGGATTGGCCTGGCTGGTATCGATGAGGATCTGGATGAACTTGCGGTTGTCCAAGAGCGGGCTGATCGACCTGCCGTGGTGGAGGCGACTGATGACCCGGGCAAAGAGCTCGGTGATGTCCGCCTGGATGTACCACTCCTTGTCCAAGAGGTCGCGGCCGTGGAAGACGGCGTTGGTGCCGATGATGCGGTGGAAGATCCCCTCCTTGTAGGCAGCGTCGAAGTCTTCGACAGCGCTGCCGTTGAACATCGGCAGGCTCACCATACAGATGATCTTCTCCGCCCCGAGGTTGGTGAGCTCACGCATCGCAACAATCATCGTGCCGCCGGTGGCGAGCATGTCGTCGGCGATGAGGACGGTCTTTCCCTTCACATCTCCAAGGAGGTTGATGCTGCGGATATTGGTGCTCTTGGCGCTCTTGCTGACCACCGAGTAGTCCCGCTCCTTGTAGAGCATCGCCAGCGGACGGTGGAGCGCCTGTGCGTAGAACTTGTTGCGGCTGATCGCCCCGGTGTCCGGCGCGACAACGACCAGGTCGGGATCGCTGAAGTCGATGATCTTGTGCAGCGCGATCAACGTCTGGTAGGAGGCGTGGAGGTTCTCCAGGTGCAAGGTGGTGAAGGTGTTCTCGATCTCCCGGTTATGGATATCCAAGGTGATGATCCGATCAACACCGAGCATCTCGCAGATACGACCGAACATCGCGGCGGTGAGGGCCTCTCGCCCGCTCTTCTTGTGTTGGCGCGAGTATGGGTAGGTAGGCAGCACCAGCGTCACGCTGTCCCCACCCGCCAGCGTGATGGCGTTGATGGTGGTGAAGAGGAACATCAGGTGGTCATTGACCGAGAGGCGCACCGGTTCGTCACTTCCGGCGACACGCACCGGCTCATTGTTGGAGACATCGTAGATGATGAAGACCCTCAGACCCCGTACCGCGTCAAGGATCTCAGCCTTCTCCTCCCCGTTGGCAAACTTGGTGTACTTTACCCTGATACTGAAGTCCGGGCACTGAAACGAGGTGGGAAGCTTGCTGCGGGGGATGCGTTTGTTGTTCAGGTCGTCCAGCAGTGTCACCGTTTTGAGAATCTCCTCCTCGCTCAGGCCATGGCGCTTCGCCATGGCGCTGGAGAGCTTGTTGTACCGCTCCAGATAGAGGCGACGAAGGTGCTTGACCACCTTGCCAGAGAAGTATTCAGATCCAGGGCCGGAGATTATCCCAAGTTTATGGGGCTTTATGATGCTCATGGCCAAACCATACAACAAGAGGGGCCAAAGTTCAATCGAGTTGGACTGCACAACCTACTTTACCCATGTGCTGAAAGTTGGTACCGTAAGGCCATATGAAAACCATACTCGGCCTATTCCAGGTCATCGGCAGCCTGGGCCTCTTCCTATACGGCATCAAATTACTCAGTGAAGGGTTGCAGAAATCCGCCGGCAACAGGATGAAGGCAATCCTTCGCCTGATGACGAAGAACCGGGCCATCTCAATCGTGACCGGAATCGTCATCACCGCCATCATCCAAAGTTCATCAGCCACCACCGTCATGGTGGTGAGTTTCGTTAATGCCGGCTTGATGGAGCTGGTCCAAGCCATCGGGGTCATCCTCGGTGCCAACATCGGGACCACCTTTACCGGCTGGCTCGTCGCCCTCCTGGGCTTCTCAGTGGATATCACCATCCTCGCCCTCACCGCCATCGCGATTGCCGCTCCCTTGATGTTCAGCAAGCGTAGCCGCAAGCGTGACCTCGCCGATGTCCTCTTGGGATTCGGCATCCTGTTCCTCGGCTTGAATCTGATGAGCAACTCGATGCCTGACATCTCCGAGAGCGTGGAGGTGATGCACTACCTCTCGTTCTTCAACAGCGACACCTTTGCGATGCGCCTGATCGGTGTGTTGATCGGAACCCTCATCACCCTGATCGTCCAATCCTCCTCCGCGACGATGGCAATGGTGCTGACGATGGCCTTCAACGGCTGGCTCGGCCTCTATACAGCAACCACCTTGATCCTCGGCTCGAAAATCGGCACGACCATCACCGCCTTCCTCGCCTCCATCGGCACCAGTACCGAGGCCAAGCGAGCCGCTTGGGCGCATATCATCTTCAACGTCGTGGGGGTGACCCTTGCCCTGCTCCTCTTCCACCCCTTGCTCCACCTGGTGAACCTGATCACCCCCGGCGATATTTTCGCCTATGCGGGAGTCGAGCTCGCCGCTCGTCTTCCACTCTTCTTGGCGATGTTGGCCACCTTCTTTTCTACGATCAACATGCTGCTCTTCTTCCCCTTCGTGCGCCAATACGCTCGCTTCATCGTACACATCGTCCCGGCGAAGGCCGAGTACGATGAGGGGACCTACCACTTCAAGTACATCGGCGGCATCTTCATCGACAGCCCTGAGATCTACCTCTTGGCAATCCGTGATGAGATTCAGAAGATGGCCAACCTCGCCTGCAACATGCTCTCCCGCTACCGGGTGATGTTCAACAACAACGAGGCCGAGGTGGAGGATGAGGTGTACCGGATGAAGCGCGACGAGGAGTACGCCGACCAGATGCAGGAGCAGCTCTCCCACTTCTGCGTACGCCTGATGCAGGACAGCCAGACGCCCACCAACGCCTCCACCCTCAACAGCCTCATCAGGGTCATGGATGAGCTTGAGTCGGTCACCGACTCCTGCTACAACCTCGCCATGCTCAGCCAGCGACGGTATGCAAACCGTTGGGTCTTCGACGAGGCGATGGACAAGGATATGCGCGACTACCAGGACCTGGTACAGGAGTTCCTCAACTACGTGCGCGACCGGATGGATCGCACCTTGACCAAGGCGGAGATGCAGAAGGCCAACGAGTTCGAGGAGCAGGTCAACAGCTGGCGGACGGACCTCTCGGCCAAGATCCAGGACCGTCTCTCCGAGGGGGAGGGGGATGTGAAAGCCGAGCTGTTGCTCCTTGAGAAGGTGCGCCACCTGGAGCACATCGGCGACTACTGCACCAACATTGCCGAAGCGTACCACCAGGCGGTCAAGCACACCCCGGTCCTACAGAAGAGAAGCGCAAAGACCGTGCAGTCGGCCGCTCAATAGAGGACGACGACCACCTCATCGAGGCCACAGAGCCCGTGATAGGCCGCCTGGTACCCCACCAGGCGGTCTTTGCACTGTGCAGCAAGCTCATTGGAGGCGTGTCGCTGTCCATCAAGGGCGAGGTTGCCACTCGTCCCGACTGAGGTGCGTTCACCGATGGCTGCAACCGGATCGGGCGCTTCAACCGCACCGAGGTTCAGGCCCACATCACGATACACATCGCGAAAGTGTTCGCCCGCCGCCACTCGGCTGAGCACCACATCGGTGGCGTAGAGTTCGGCGGTACAGGCGCCGAGGAGCCGATCTTCGTGGACTTCAAGCCCCTCGATCATCCGCTCGAAGATACCGACCAACTGCCAGGTCGCCCTGGCACCGCCGAGCAGCGGTCCCTTGGTGTCCTGAAAGTCCCGGTTGTACCCCGACGGCAGACTACGGATGATCGTTTTGACCTGGGTGGCCGCCCCCCCGATCACCGCAGCGCGGCTGCGGGCAAGCTCAAGACCATCGGGGTTCTTCTTCTGCGGCATGATGGACGAGCCGGTGAGCAGCTCGACCGGCAGGCTGAAGTATCCGAGTTCAGGCAGGGTGAAGAGCAAGAGGTCCTGGGCGAGCTTGCTCAGCGTCAGCGCGATGTAGTCGCAGCTGTCCAAGAGCATCGCCTCAAAGAACCCGCGGCTGTTGTTGGCATAGAGTACATTGTTCTGCACCTTGGCAAAGCCCATCTCAGACGCGCTGAAGGCGCGGTCGAGGGGGAGGGTCGATCCGTAGGAAGCGGCCGAGCCCAATGGACTTTGGTCGAGGATGGCAAGAAGATCGATGAGGCGGCAGGCGCTGTCCAAGAGCTGCTCTCCAAAAGAGGCGGCCCACAGGCCCACCGAAGAGGGCATGGCGATCTGCATATGGGTGCGCCCCGGCATGGGGAGGGCGCGATGCTCATCGGCAAAAGCAAAGAGGTGGTCGACCAGCGAAAGGGTCCGCAGCGCCAAGCGCGTTGCAAACTCGCGCATCCACAACCGCAGGGCCGTCTGCACTTGGTCGTTGCGACTTCGCCCGGTGTGGATCTTCTTGCCCACCTCCCCCTTCGTTTCGGTCAGGTATGCCTCGATGGCGGTGTGGCAATCCTCGTCCTCAAGGTGGATGGGAAATGCGTCGTCCTGGCGAAGGAGGATCACCTCCCTCAGCCCCTCCTCGACCAAGGAGAGCTCTCCTTGGCTGAGCAGGGAGAGCTTTTGCAGCGTGCGGGCATGGGCGATGGAGGCCAAGGCATCGGCGATGACCAGCTCCTGGTCCACGAGATAATCATTTGCGACGCTGAACTCCTCCATCAGGGTGTCAAGCGTGTAGGATTTTTGCCACAACTTTGCCATAGGCCAAGTCTATTGACCGGCGGGCCATCTGTCAATTGAAGCAAAACCCGAAGATATTGGCCTGACAGGGTATGAAGCACCGTACCATCGCCCTCCTCTGCCTCTTCCTCATCCTCTCCAGCTGTGGCTGTCGTCAGGGTGAAGAGGTCATCAATGCCCTCCTCGAAGGTCGTGACGGGACACCTCCGGTGTTGTTGAGCTGGCAGATGACAGGTCCACGAACCCTCCGCCTCACCTTCAACGAACCGGTGGTTATCAAGAAGGCCGACTTTGTTCTCGACAACGGGGCGGTCGAGGAGTGTGTCGTCTCGATGGGCACCGTCACCCTCACCCTCACCGAGGTGATACCCCTTGGCCAGAGCGCCCGTCTCGAAGGACGGGTTGAGGACCTCTCTCGCAACAGCATCCGCTTCTCCATAACCGTATGGGCAAAGAACCCAACCCCGGCTACCCTCCTCATCAATGAGTTCACCACCAAGGGGAGCGAGGCGAATCCCGATCGGGTGGAGTTGGTCGTCACCGGACGTGGGAACCTCGCCGGCTTGACCCTCTATGCCGGCACGGCCGCCAGCTACAGCGACCGGATCGTCTTCGAGGACCGGTGGGTCGAGCGGGGTACCTATCTGGTGGTCCGCTTCCAGGAGGGCACCGATGGCGGTGAGTACCAAAGCGAGCGCCTAGCTGGCCTCGGATCGAATAACGGCGCGCTCTCGGTGGCGGTGAGCCCCGAGTGGGAGAGCCCCACCATCGACGCGGTGGTGTGGGGCAATCTGGTCACCACCACCTTCGAGGGCTTTGGGTCGCAGGCGCTCCTCACCCAAGTCACAGAGCTCTTCAACGCCCAGCAATGGACCTCCCAGAGGAGCCAGGACTCGGTGGACTCTACAAGCAGTACGGCCACCAGGAGTTTCTGTCGCAGCGGTATGGTGGACACCAACAGCAACGCTGATTGGTACATCTGTGATACGCGCCAAGCGAGCTTTGGCGCGTTGAACAGTGAAAAACGGTATGTTCCTTAGAGGTACTCTTTGACGAAGGCTTCGATGACCGAATGTGATGCGGCCCCCATGCGTTGGGCGACCACCTCCCCTCCCTTGAAGAGCATCAGGGTGGGAATCGAGTTGACGTTGTAGCGGCTGGCAATTGCACCGGACTCATCAACATTCAGCTTGGCGACGACGAGCTGGCCCTCATACGCCTGGGCAAGCTGGGAGAGGGCTGGGCCGATCATCTTGCACGGGCCGCACCAGGGCGCCCAAAAATCCACCAACACAACCGTATCCGCCTCCAATACCACCTGTTCAAAGTTATCTTCAGTTACTACGATTTCACTCATGTATCAGCTCCTGTCTGAGGCTATGGTACTGGCAAAAGGGTGAAAATGGAAGGGTTTTATACTGACGGTACCCTGAAGTACCACGCAGGGAATCGTAAGTATAATACTTTAGAGTCAACTACATGGAGGCCGTCATGTTTATTGGACGAACCAGGGAACTCTCCGTACTCCGCTCGCTCTCTGCATCCCCACGGTTTGAGTACTTGGTGCTCTACGGCAGACGGAGAGTGGGCAAGACGACGCTGCTCTTACAGTTCATGAAAACCCAGCCGGTGATTTTCTATGCCGCGCAGGCAAAGAACGATGCACTCAATCTGGTCGATTTCTCCAAAGCAGTCCATCACCACTATGACCGTGCATACTACGCTCCCTTTTCTGATTGGCAAGCTGCCTTCTCCTATATCGGGGAGCAGGAGAGTGAACGACGGACCATCGTCGTCATCGATGAGTTTCCGTACATAGCAGAAACCAATCCAACCATACAGTCGATTCTCCAACACACCATCGATCATCGCTGGAAGGAGAAGAATATCTTCTTGATTCTCTGTGGCTCGAGCGTCAGCTTCATGCAGAACGATGTGATGGGATCAAAGAGCCCGTTGTTTGGAAGATCGACTGCCTTCCTTGAGCTGAAGGGGTTCGATTACCTTGAGAGTTCGCTCTTCTTCCCAACCTATGACGTATCGGATAAACTCCTCTCCTACGCAATCCTCGGTGGCATTCCCACCTACCTGCAGGCATTTGACCCCAAGAAGTCGATCCAATCCAATATCGCCGAGAGAATTTTGCGCATGGGCGCGTTTCTCAACAATGAGCCACAGAACCTATTGAAGATGGAGATTCGTGAGAGTGCTGTGTACAATGCAATCCTCGAGGCCATTGCAACCGGGTCAAGCAGACTCAACGAAATCGCACAGAAGATCAAGGAGGAGCCGACCAAATGCTCCAAGTACTTATCGGTGTTGATGAACCTCAAAATCGTAGAGCGAATCACTCCAAGCGGTAAGAAGGAGAGCAGTAAACGCTCCCTCTACACCATCGCAGATAATTGTTTCCAATTCTGGTATCGCTTCATCTTCCCAAACCGGAGTTATTATGAGCTCATTGGAGAAGAGCGCTCAGCGCTGTCCATCTGGCAAGAGCTCTCCTCCTATATGGGAGGAGTATTTGAGAAGATCTGCACCGAATACCTCATTCGCTTGGCCAAAGGTGAGAAGTTGCCCTTCATCTTCCATACCATCGGAAGATGGTGGGGTGGCAAAAAAGAGGTCGACATCGATATCCTTGCCTTCGACAAGAGCCATGAGTCGGCCCTCTTTGCTGACTGTGAATTCCGAGCAAAACAGTTCAGTCTCGCTGAGTACCATCACTTTCTCAATGGGACCGTTGCCATCAAGGAGCCGACCCACCGCTATTACTACATCTTCAGCACAGGCGGCTACACCGATGAGGTTACAGAGCAGGCCAGAGTTGACGGAGTGACCCTCGTGAATCTGGATGATCTCTTTTATCTGTGATGGAGACTGGAATTATCAGGAGCTGTCGAGCACGAATCTAAAAATCGGCATAGGAATCTAAAAATCGGCACAAGTGATATTTCTTGACTTGCCCATATGCCTATGCCACAATTTCTGTATTGATCATTCCATATGGATATGGAGGAGGAAAAGGAAGAAAATGAAAAAAACTTTGATGTTTCTTGTAATTCTTGTGGTGGCGATGGCGATGGTATTCGCCCAGTCGTCCAAGGAAAGAGCGCCGAAAGTTGGTGGGGGAAGTCTCATCATCTACTCTCCGAACACCGATGCGCTGGCCAACGCCGCCTATGCGTTTGGCGATGAGTACGGAATTGACGTGACGGTCCTCTCCATGGGAACGGGAGAGTGTTTGCAGAGAATTGTCAGCGAGGCGGAGAACCCCCAGGCTGATGTCATGTATGGTGGGGTGAACTACGCCAACGGCATCAACTACGCCAAGTACTTTGAGCCCTATGTGGCCGCTGGCGACGAGCTGCTTCCCGAAGCATACCGGAACCTGAATGGTGTTGTTACCCGCTATTGCCTTGATGGGTCGGCAGCGCTGCTCTTGAGCCTGGATGTGTTCAAGTCGTTGGGACTCAACCCGGATGCATTCACCAAGTATGATGATCTGCTCAATCCAGCACTCAAAGGCCGCATCGCGATGGGCAACCCGGCTTCCTCTTCGAGCGCTTGGGCTGAACTGACCAATATGCTCCTTGTCATGGGCAACGAACCGTATGATGAGGCGGCGTGGGATTGGGTCGAGAAGTTTGCCAGACAGCTGAATGGCATCATGATCAACTCCTCTTCGGCCATCTACAAGGGTGTGGTCAGCGGTGAGTATGCCGTCGGTGTCTCCTATGAGGACCCGTGTGTAGGACTGTTGGTCGATGGGGCCACGAACGTCAAGCTCGTCTACCCCGCCGAAGGTGCCGTATGGCTTCCTGCCGGGGCTGCGGTCATCAAGAACGCGAAGAACATGAGCAACGCGAAGTTGTTCATGGATTGGTTGATCTCCGATACCGGACAGCATGAAGTGGCAAAGTCGACCGCTCGCCCGGTCAATCCTGCCATCAACAACACGACGCCTGTGATGCAACCGTTCTCAGAGATCAATGTCGCCTATGAAGACCTCGAGTATTGTGCAATCAACAAGGAAGCGTGGGGTGCCAGGTGGACCCGGATCTTTGAGACGGCTTCCCGGTAGTAGTTCGAAAAGGGTTTGCATTGATGAGTGTTGATATCAGGATACGTAACGCTGTAAAGAGATACGGCGATAACACCATTATTCCCGACCTGTCTTTGGACATCAAGGAGGGTGAGTTCTTCACCCTCCTTGGCCCATCAGGGTGTGGAAAAACGACGTTGCTACGCATGATCGCTGGCTTCAACACCATCGAAGGTGGGGACTTCTTCTTCAATGAGGTCAGGATCAACGACATGGACCCGGTGAAGAGAAACATCGGGATGGTCTTCCAGAACTATGCGATTTTCCCCCACCTCACCGTCGAGAAGAATGTGGCGTTTGGACTGAAGAACCGGAACCTTCCCAAGGAGGAGATCGCCGCCAAAACCGATCAATTCCTGAAGTTGGTGAAGATTGAAGAGTACCGGACTCGCATGCCGGAGCGGCTCTCCGGCGGGCAGCAACAACGCGTTGCCCTTGCCAGGGCCTTGGCGATCACCCCGGATGTCCTGT
>JALOBD010000074.1 GCA_023228445.1 Sphaerochaeta sp.
ACGTCTCCACGAGGTTGTAGTCGCGGTCGTAGACGTTGATGCCCTCACAGTTGTTGATGTTCAAAAACTCAATGTAGCCGCGACTGCCGAAGATCATGCCCCGCCGGTCGCTGAGCGCGTTGGTCGACGAATGGAGCATCGCCATCTTGCCCCCCTTGTAGGTGAAGGTGATGGCGTTGGCCTCATCGACACCGCTCTCCATCTTGATGCAGCTCGATTCAATACCCTCGATCCGATTGCCCATGACCATCATGGCGAAGTTGATCGGGTAGACACCCACATCAAGCAGCGCACCGCCGCCCAAGGCGGGATTGTGGATCCGCTCCTTTTCTTTGACCGGATAGCAGAGGTTGGCCGTCAGGGCCTGGACCTCGCCGATGACCCGCCTCTCCAGCACCTGGTCGAGGACCAGGCGCATCGGCAGGTAGCGCGTCCAGATCGCCTCGGCGACCAAGAGGCCCTTGGAGCGCCCATACTCGATGACCGCTTCCGCCTGGCGGGCGTTGAGGGTGAAGGACTTCTCGCAAAGCACCGGCTTGTTGTGCTCAAGGGCGAGCATCATGTGTTGGTAGTGGTGGGAGTGGGGGGTGGCCACATAGACGAGGTCGACCTCACTGTCACTGACCAGCTCCTCGTAGGAGCCGTACGCCTTCCTGACGCGATGCTCCTTGGCGAAGGCTTGGGCTTTGCCAAGGTCCCGTGAGGCGATTGCGTACGCCTCGACGTGCTCCATCTCGCCTACGGTGTAGGCCATCTTGCGGGCGATGTTCCCTGCCCCTAGGATTCCAAGTTTCATCGCTCTCCTCCTCTCGTATGGCTAGTATATGAGCTTTGGTCGCTGTTGGAAAGCCACATCAGCGGTGTTTGGAGGAGGATTATCGCCCGCTGTGGCTGGCAAGCCAGATCGAGCGTCCGAGGACCGGGTCGTGGACCTGGTGGGCCTCGACCTGGTAGACCTCCAAAAGCCGCTCACGGGTGAAGACCTCTGCCGTCTTGCCATGGGCGACGATCTTCCCGTCCTTGAGCATGATGGTCCGGTCGCTGTAGACCTGGGCAAGCAGCAGGTCGTGGAGCACACAGATGACCGTATACCCCTCTCCGGTGAGGCGGCCGAGCAGCTTCATGATGGAGCGCTGGTGTTTGACATCGAGGTGGTTGACCGGCTCGTCGAGGAGCAGGAGCCGCCCCCCTTGGGCCAGTGCACGGGCGAGGACCACGCGCTGCAGCTCCCCGCCGCTGAGGTTGGTGACCAAGCAGTCGGCGAGGTGGGTGATGTTGCACGCCTCCATCGCTTGCTCTACGATCGTGCCATCATCGCGCCCCCCATGGGCGTACCGACCCATGGACACCGCTTCTCTGGCGGTGAAGGCGTAGTCGTTGTGCTGGTGTTGGGCGACGAAGCCGATCTGTCGGGCAAGCTCCTTCTGTCCCATTGCACCGATGTCCTTGCCATTGAGGTAGACGACCCCGCCTGTTGGGCGGATCTCCTTGTAGATGAGCTTGAGCAACGTCGATTTGCCACTGCCGTTGGGGCCGGTGAGGGCGGTGAAGGTGTGCTGCGGTACCGAGAGGTCGAGGTCTTGGAAGAGGTAGGGGGCTGTCCACCCGCCCTGCACGCCCTTGAAGGTGAGGCTATCCATAGCGGTAGCGACCCCGACGCAGCAGGTAGATGAAGAGCGGCACGCCAACCAAGCTTGTGATGACTCCCACGGGAAGTTCCCCACTGGGCAGCAGGAGGCGGGCGAGGGTGTCGCTGGCGAGCAACAGGAGGCCGCCGAAGAGGGCGCTGGGGGCCAGCAACCGTTTGTGGCGGGGCCCGACGAGCAGGCGGCTGACGTGGGGAGCCATCAGGCCGATGAACCCGATGACACCGAAGTGCGAGACACAGAGTGCTGTGGCGATGGAGGCGGGTAGCAGTACCATCAGGCGGACGCTCCCCACCGAGAGACCGGCAGCCTGGCCGCTTGATTCGTCGAGCAGCAGCATATCGAGGCTGCGGTGGGAGAGGGAGAGGGGGAGGGCGAGCAACAGCAGTGCAGAGGCCACGATCATCACCGCACCCCAGGTGGCTGTGGAGAAGCTGCCCATGCTCCAGAAGAGGATCCGTTGGTACTGCTCCTTGTTCATGAACATCAACAGCGTCATCGCGGCGCTGAGAACGTAGTTGATGGCCACCCCGGTGAGGATCAGGGTAGTCGTTGCCCCCTTCTGGCGAAGGGAGAGGGCAAGGATGAGGAGGGTGGTGACCACCGAGCCGACCAAGGCGGAGAGTGGGAAGCCGACGAGGGTGCTGAGGCCGAGGGCGAGGGCGACAGCGACCCCGAAGGAGGCGCCACTGCTGACGCCGAGGATGAAGGGGTCGGCCATCGGGTTGCGCAGCGATGCCTGATAGATCGCTCCGCTAAAGCCCAATACCGCCCCGGTGAGGAAAGAGGCGATGATCCTCGGCAGGCGGAGGTGCCAGATGATGTAGTGCTTGCTTGCCACGACGCGCTGCCCCAGCAGGATGTGGACGGTTTCGCCCAGCGTGATGCCCGAGGGGCCGAGGGTCAGTGCGATGAGGGCGAGGATGAGGCTCAGCGCGGCCAGGACCGCTACCAGAGGCCGTCTCATCGCCCATCCTCCCGGTGGATCAAGGCGTAGAGCTCCTTGAGCGCAAGGGCGCTGCGCGGGCCCTGGCGACTGATCAGGTCGTCGTCGAAGATCCTCACCGAGCCGGTAAGGTCGCTGTACGGCTTGGTGGTGGTGAATTCGATCAGCGTCGCCTCACCACTCTCGTCCCCCCAACGCGGGGAGAGGAGGATGATCTCTGGGTCGTGGAAGAGCAGCATCTCCTTGGAGTAGGTCCAGTAGAGCGCGTCGTCGGCCACGTTGTCACCGCCGGCGAGTCGGATCATCTCGCTGAGGAAGGTGTCGCCGGTGGCCGCAGAGTCGAAGGAGCCGAAGTCAAGGGCCATGTATACGGTGGGCTTGATTCCCTTCTCTGCCTTGAGGGCGATGTCACGCACCATGTTCTGCATCGAGAGGATCATCAGTTCCCCTTGGTCCGAGGCGCCCACTTCATCGGCAATCGCCCTGATCAGGTCGTAGGTACCGCCAAAGCTCTGCTGGGTGTCGAGCTGCAGCACTTCGATACCGGCCTTTTCGACGGCAGCGAGCAGCTGGTCGCCGACGAAGGCGCTGGAGATGACCAGAGTCGGTTCCAACGCGAGCAACTTCTCAAGCGATGGGGAGTAGAGGGTACCCACCGATGGCAGGGCGAGCGCCTCCTCAGGGTAGGTGCAGTAGTCGCTGCGTCCGACCAAGAGTGCCCCCTTGCCGAGCGCGTAGATCGTCTCGGTGACGTTGGGCGAGAGGCTGACGATGCGCTGTTGCGGCGCAGCCTCTTTCTCGACGGTGGCCATCGAGAAGAGGAGTGCAGGGATCAAGAGGAGTGTTGCCACTGCGAGGAGGAGACGAGATCGTGTGGTGGTGTTGTGCATACCGCCCCTTTCTGGGCATGAAACATACCCCGACCCATGCTCCGTGGGTCGAACGGAGATTATCCATGGCAGGTCTCCTGGCTCAGGCATTCCCAGAAGCTGCGACTTCCCACCTCTCGGCAGTGTCATGGTGCAGCCTCCCAGCCTCTACAGTGGCGGGACCGCAGGGGCTTGTACCCCTTTCCCTTGGCATGGACACTCCAATCCTACGCAGTGGGCACCCACCTGTCAAGGCGCCGTGAGGTTGCAAGAGGCAGAGAGTTTGGGTACTATCGGGCCATGTCATACCAAGCGATCACCATCTATACCGACGGGGGGTGTCTGGGCAACCCCGGCCCGGGCGGCTGGGCATACGTCCTCACTGGCGATGATGCATTTACCAAGGAAGCCAGCGGATCACAGCACGACACGACCAACAACCGCATGGAGCTCACCGCGGTCATCGAGGCGCTCAAGGCCGCCCAGCAGCTCGGTGCGGCGCGGATCGACCTCTATACCGACAGCCAGTACGTAAAGAACGGCATCACCGGCTGGATTCACAAATGGAAGATCAACGGGTGGCGGACAGCCAACAAGGCCCCGGTGAAGAACAAGGAGTACTGGCTTGCCCTCGATGCACTGGCCAATACCCTTGAGGTGCATTGGCATTGGGTCAAGGGCCACGCCGGCATCGCGGGCAACGAGCGGTGCGATGTACTGGTCAAGGAAGCGATGGAGCGTATTCGATGAGGGTGCGCCTCGCTGCCCTCTACCTTGCCTTCCTCAAGATCGGGGCGCTGACATTCGGGGGTGGCTATGCGATGCTGCCGATGCTCCAGCGTGAGGTCATCGACAAGCACGGTTGGGCGACAGCTGAGGAGGTGCTGGACATCTGGGCCATCGGTCAGTGCACCCCCGGTATCATTGCGGTGAACACCGCCACGATGATCGGCTACCGCAAGCGCGGCATCGCAGGTGCCATCGTGGCGACCTTGGGGGAGGTTACCCCCAGCCTCCTGATCATCACGGCCCTGGCATCTCTCTTGGCCCGGGTGCAGGACTCGGTGTGGGTGGCCCGTGCCTTTGCTGGCATCCGTATCGCCGTGTGTGCCCTCATCGTCCAATCGATCATCACACTGGCCAGGAAGAGTGTGGTCGACCTGCCCTCCATCCTCCTCTTCCTGGCATCGGTGGTGTTGACCTTTCTCCTCGGCTTCACCCCGATCGCCGTCGTCACGCTGGCCATCTTTTGTGGCCTCATCGTCGGCTGGGTGAGACGGGGGAGGTCGTGATGGTCCACCTCGCCCTCTTCTGGGAGTTCTTCAAGATCGGGCTCTTCTCAATCGGCGGCGGACTTGCCACGCTGCCGTTCCTCTACAAGCTCGCCGAGACCCACCCCCACTGGATCACCGCCGCCCAAATCGCCGATATGGTGGCCATCAGTGAATCGACGCCCGGTCCCATCGGCATCAACATGGCCACCTACGCCGGCTACCATGCAGCCGGCCTCTTCGGTGGTCTGGTCGCCACGTTGGGCGAGATCGCCCCGAGTGTGGTCATCATCATCCTCATCGCACGCTTCTTGGAGAACTTTGACAAGAACCGGTGGGTGAGCAGCGCCTTCTGGGCCCTCAGGCCCACCGTCGTCGGTTTGATCACGTTCGCTCTTTTGAAGCTGCTCTCCCTCGTCGTCTTCACCGATGGGATGCTCAATCTGCGTGCGACCATCGCGTTTGCCCTTGTTCTCCCGGTGGTGTTGGTCTTCAAGCGAGTGCACCCGCTGCTCTGGATCGCCTTGGGTGCCGCAGCGGGCATCGCCTTCAATCTCGGTCCGTGATGTAGGAGAGGGCCGCCTCGTACCAACGGTCGGGGTGGAGGGCTGAGAGGATGGAGAGCGCCTGCTGCTCCCAGGTGCGGCTGGCGAGCAGTTTCAGCGCCAAGCGCTCGGCCAGCGAGTGTTGATCGTGCTGGAATGCATCCTCCATGACCCGGGCCATCAGTGCCTGGTCACCGGGGTCGAGGGCGAAGAGTTGCAGCCACGCCGCCTCGGCCTCTTGTTCCAAGCCCGCCTTGGTGAGGGCGCGGGCCCTGAGGCGCAAGAGTTCAAGGTGGGCGGGGAAGCGGGCGAAGGCGTCTGCTGCCCCTGTGGCCGCCAGCTCATACTCCTCGCCCTGGTAGAGGGCATAGAGGTGGTTGTAGGCAAGCGTAGCACTGCCTGGCTCATGTGAGGCTGCCGCTGCCGTCAGGCGGGCTGCCTCTGCTGCCCGACCCTCGCTGAGCAGGCGCTGTGCATCCTGGGTGTACCCATCCTGCGGGGAGGAGGCACAGCCTGATGCGAAGAGCAGGAGCAACAGGACCGGCAGCAGGCGTCTCTTCATCACCCCTCCAGCACGGTCTTCTCGATCTCCCGCACCTGGCTGCGGTAAAGGTTGGTGATGGATGAACCGTAGTCGGCGATCAGCTGGATGATGTTGCGGGGATTCTCGTCGCGGTCCTTGCCATTGAGGCGGTCGCCGGCATCGCCGAGGCCGGGGAGGATGTAGGCGGCATCGTTGAGCACCGGATCCATCCACAGCGTATAGACCTCGGCTCCCTCGATGGCCCGGACGATCCTCAGCGACCCCTTCAGTGCGCTGATGACGTTGATGAACTTCACGCTCTTGGGCTTGATGCCGTGGTCTTTGAGGTACTTGACGATGGTCACCAGCGAACCGCCGGTGGCATTCATCGGATCGGCGAAAATCAGATCCTTGCCGTCCAACTCTTCGAGCGAGAAGTAGGACTTGTCCAGATCGAGGATGTAATCCATGTTCGCTTCTTTCTTGGTGTCGTCCCGCTTGATCTTGAAGAGGGCGAAGGGGGTGACAAAGCCGTCGGAGCTGTACTCCTGGATCTCCTTGCTGAGGATCATCGACGGCAGCAGCGCGCCGCGCAGCATGATGCACATCACGCTGTTGTGGATCTGGCTGTCGACATCGGGGATGCGGTGCACCGCGTAGTTCTGCACCGGCGCGGTGACCGGGGTGCGCGTGATGATCGAGCGTTTGGTCTCCAGTGCCGCATCGGCGTAGACGTGGCCGAAGAGCAGCTCGTAGGCGCGCTGGATGTAGTAGAGGAACTCCTCCTGGCCGGTGGAGGGGTTGCGCAGCTTGGCGATCAGGCGGCTTGCCTGGGCGTGCTGTTCGCGCGGGGTCTCGAAGGAGTAGACGTGGATGCTCGGCTCGTCGGCCATGAGGTTCTTCAGGTAGCGTCCGATCTCGGTGGCGCCGCTGGTGAGCGCCCGGTGTGCTTCTTCACAGGTGGCCTCATCGGGTGCACTCTCAAGGCGTCTGCAGTGGTCCAGGTACTCGCCGTAGAGCGCATCGACGTGCGCCAGCGTCTCCTTGTCCGAATCCTTGAGATACCCGTCAAGGTCCGTTGCGTGAAGAATGATTTTGTTCATGAGCTCTCCTACATATACATATCGGTGCGATTTTACCCCAAGAGGGCGCTTTGTACAACACTGATCACCCCTTCACCGACCCTGCCGTCACCCCCTTGATGAACTGGCTGCTCATCGCCAGATAGAGGGCGAGCACCGGGATGGCGCTGAGCGTCAGCACGGCCAGGACCTTCGACCAGTCGGTCTGGTATTGACCGAAGAGGCGCGTCACGCCCAAGAGCAGTGTCTTCTGATCCTCACGGTTGATGAAGATCAGCGGGAACCAGAGGTCGTTCCAGAAGGGGATGAGGTTGTAGATCGCGACGCTGGCCACCGCAGGGCGGATGAGCGGCAGCACGACCAGCGAGTAGATGCGCCCCTTGGTCGCTCCGTCGATGAGGGCGGCCTCAAAGAGCTCTTCGGGCAGCTGCCGGATGAAGGTGGTGAGGATGAAGATTCCAACCGGCAGACCCATGGCGATGTAGATCGGCGGCAGTGAGTAGATGGTGTTGAGCAGGCCCAGTGTGCGGGTGATCTCCAAGAGCCTGATCGATGCAATCTTGATGGGCAGCATCATGCCGGCGATGAAGTAGTAGTAGATGAGAGCCGAGAGCCTGCCCCGCCAACGGGCCAATGCGTAGGAGGCAAGGCTTGCCAGGAGCACGACAGCCAGCAGGGAGAAGACCACCACCTGGAGGCTGTTCTTGAAGTAGGTGAGAAAGTCGCCGTCACTGATGACGGTGGAGTAGTTGGAGAAGTTCCACACCGTGGGAATCCAGAAGGGGTTCTCGTAGATGGTGAGCCGGCTCTTGAAGCTGTTGATGACCAGCGTCCAGATGGGAAAGATCACCACCAAGGCCCAGAGGATGAGGATCAGATGGCTGGCCAGGTGCATGCGCTGTCGTCTCAACGATCGTTTCATTCTCCGCCTCCCCGTTGGGTGGAGCGCAGCGTCGGCACGACGACGAGCAGCAGCAAGAAGAAGGTGATGGTGGCAATCGCCGCCCCGAGGCCGGCATCGGGGATGCCGATGGGGTGCTGGCCGGCGATGCCGTAGCGGTAGAAGAGGGTGCCGATGAGGTCGGTGGAGTACTCGGGCGCGCCGTTGACGTTCTCCATGGCAAAGACGATGTCAAAGGCGTTGAAGTTGTTGACGAAGGTCAGCACACCGATGATGCCGACCACCGGCTTGATGAGGGGCAGTTTGATGTGGAGGAAGGTCTGCAGCCCGCTGGCCCCCTCCAGGCGGCTGGCTTCGAGCAGCTCGATGCTGATGTTGCGCAGCGCAGCGACGAACATCATCGTGGGGATGCCCATCCACTGCCAGCAGGAGACGAGCGCGACGATGGGAAGGGCGGTCTTGGTGTCTCCCAGCCATGGGTACTTGAGAAAGGGCAGGCCGATGGAGACGAAGAAGTCGCCGCTCCATACCGGGTTGAGCATCAGCTTCCAGAGGTAACCGGTGACCAGCACGGCGAAGGTGGTGGGGATGAAGATGATCGTCTGGTAGAGGTGTCGGCCCCTCATCGTCTCGGCGGTGAGCAGGACAGCGAAGAGGATGCCCAATCCGTTTTGCACCACCATGTGGATGATGAAGAAGATCCAGGTATTGGTGAATGCGCCCCAGTAGCGGACGCTGATGCGCTCATCGCCAAAGAGGCGGGCGAAGTTGCCCAGACCCACGAACGACCTGTCCTGTGGCACATTGCCGCTGTAGAGGCTGAGGCGCAGGCTGTCGATGAGCGGAAACGCCATGAAGAGCGTATAGATGAACAAGGCTGGCAGGAGGTAGACGAGCCATGAGCCAAGCGTGTTGGTTTTTTTCTGCATAGGGTGCCCTCAAGGATCCCGGGCCGAAGCCCGGGATACACGGTGTGAGGCTAGAAGAGGGCGGCTACCGAGTCGGCTGCCTGCTTGGCTGTCACCTGGCCCTTCATCACCCTGATGACCGCTTGGTTCATCGGGGCGTAGAGGTCCATCAGCGCCGGCCACACGAAGCGTGCATCGGTCTCTTTGCCGCTGTTGAGGGCAAGGAACTCGTTGGCGTGCACATCGGTGAGGGTGATGGGGAAGTTGATCATCGGGAAGTACCCCACCGGCAGGTTCTCGCTGGCCATCGTCGCCCCCTCACGGGTGCAGAGCCAGGCAAGGAACGCCCTCGCCTCATCCGGGTGGGTGGTGGCGCGGTTCATTGTGATGGCCATGTCCGGGTGGAAGCAGATCGCCGTCTTCTTTCCCCGGGGAGCCGGGATGGCGAAGAGGCCCCAGTCGAAGGCGGCGTCCTTGTACACCTCGGCTGTCCACGATCCGTCGACGAACATCACCGCCTTCTGGCTGGCGAAGAGCACCTGGCTGTCGTTGTAGGTCACCGACTCGAATCCGACCGGGCAGTAGGGGGCGGCATCGGCCATCGCCTGGTAGGCGGCGACAAAGGAGGCGTCGTTGAGCTTCAGTTCCCCGCTTTCGTAGCGTACCCGCTGGTCTGCTCCTCCGATGAAGTTGGGCAGCATACCCAAGAAGAAGGTCTCCAGGATGTCCCACTCATCGGCCAGGCCGTTGGCAAGCGGTGTGTAGCCGCGGCTCTTGAGCGTCCTGAGCACGGCCAAAAAATCCTCCCAGCTCTGCGGAATGGCGAGTCCCTCCTTCCGGAAGATGTCCTTGTTGTAGTAGACGGCGTGGCTGACGGCGGCGAAGGGGACAGCGAACATCTTCCCGTCGTCCATCTGCCACGGGGCGAGGTTGCTGGCGGTGAAGTTCTGCATCAAGCCCGGGATGTCGGTGCAATCGGCGAAGTAGCCGGCCTTGAAGAGCTCCTCTCCTGCAGCATACGAGCGGGCATACATCAAATCCGGTCCGGTGTTGCTGTCAAGCTGAAGACGCAGGGTCGCATTGTAGTCGGGTGGGTTGGTCGGCTGGAATTTGATGGTGACGTTGGGCGCGACCTTCTTGTACTCGGCCAAGAGCCGGTTCATCTGCACCACGTCATCGGTTCTCCACGAACCCATGGTGAGAGTGACCTCACCTACGGAGACTTTGGTTCCTTGTGCTGCAATGGGGAGCAATACACAGAGTAGCAATAGCACACAGAGGACAACATTCATTCGTTTCATGGTTCACACTCCTTACTGTGTTTGATGCCTCCAGTATACCACCGATTCGACCTCCAGTACGGCAAAATATGCAAAAGAACAAAGAATCTTGGCCGACGGGCGATTTTCTGACCGTGATGGCACCCCTGATCAATTTTTATCGATTAATTTGAGGAAAGTGGTGAACTGTCCCACGCCTTTGTGGTAGGATGGACAGCAGCGTTAATTTGAGGAGGTGGTAGCGATGAAGTTGGTATTCCTCGGTCCCCCGGGAGCCGGCAAAGGAACGATTGCGGCACTGGCGAGGGAGCACTACCGGATTCCCCATATCTCCACGGGGGAGCTGTTTCGTGCCCACATCAAGGGGCACACCCCCCTCGGCCTGGAGGTAGAGGCGATCTTGGGACGGGGGGACCTCGTCCCCGATGATATCACCGTCGAGATGGTGCGCACCCGCCTCTGTGAGGCGGATGCCCGCTCAGGCTTCATCCTCGATGGCTTTCCCCGCACCATCGCCCAGGCCGATGCGCTGGACCAGATGGTCCGCCTCGATAAAGTGGTGAACTTCGTCCTTGATGAGGAGGTGATCATCGCCCGCCTCTCGGGACGGCGGGTGTGTCCAGTGACCGGGAAAATCTACCACCTGACGAACAACCCACCCAAGATTGATGGGGTCGATGATGAGACGGGCGAGCCGTTGATCCAGCGCGACGACGATCGCCCCGAGGCGATCCACAACCGCCTTGAGGTCTATCAGCGCCAGACCTTCCCCCTGATCGAGTACTATCGCACCAGAAGCTTGGTTGTCGACATTGACGCGTCGCCAACCCCTCCTGAGGTCTTTGCCAGCCTTGAGGTTGTACTGGGTCGTTGAATCAGCGCTTGACCAATGAGTCGCGCAGCAAGAGTCGGTGCTCGACGGTGAGGTGCACCGACTCTTGTTGTGTCCCATCGATGATCGAGAAGAGGGTCTTCGCCCCGAGGCGTCCCTTCTCAGCAGCCGGTTGGTCGATGGTGGTGAGGGCCGGTGTGATGGTGGAGGCTTGCTCGATGTTGTCAAAGCCGACCACCGAGATCTCCTCGGGGACCTTGATGCCCGCCTCCTTGAAGGCGACGATGCATCCGATGGCG
>JALOBD010000075.1 GCA_023228445.1 Sphaerochaeta sp.
TCGTACTGCGTTTCTTGGAGGTGCTCAGCGGCGATTACCGCTACCAGACGACCACCGTCACCATCGAAGTGGAGGAGCATCGGTTCAAGGCACGCCTCACCGTCCCGATTGAGGAGGGGTGGCGTTCAGTCGCCTCACTCATCGGCAAGCGCAGCGCCGCTGGAGACCCTGGCCTCGATGAGGAGTCAGGCAGTGCCCACCTGCTTACCCTCACCGAAGGCGATCGGCTCACCATCGTAGCGACAAAGAGCCGCCGCATGGCCACCACCGGGCCATTGCGGTACACGGAGGCGACGTTGCTCTCGGCGATGGAGCACGCCGGACGTCTTGTCGAAGACCTTGCACTCAAGCGGCGGATGGGCGGGGGCATCGGGACGCCGGCGACCCGCGCCGACATCATTGAGAAACTCATCCAGAACCACTACATCGAGCGGGTGGGAAAGGAGCTGGTCCCCACCGCCAAGGGGCGGGAGCTGGTGCGCCTGGTGCCTGAAGAGCTGCGCAGCGTCGAGCTCACCGGCCGTTGGGAAGAGCGCCTTGCCCAGATCGCCGACGGCAAGGAGGAGAGCAGTCGCTTCATCGCCGATATCAAGGAGAACACCCGTTCTCTGGTCAATCTGGTGAAGGCGAGCGGGGAGGTCTTCAGTCCCACGTTCATCGATTCAAAGCGCTGTCCCCACTGCCAAGGCCCGATGATGAGGGTCCTCGACCAGCTGGGACAGAACCACTACATCTGCCAGCGCCTCTCCTGTGCATACGAGGAGCGTGAGATCAAGAAGCGGATCTTTGTCGAGCCTCCAGTGATCGCACCGAAGAAGCGGGTGGTCGTCAAGCAGGTTGAACGGGGAGGTGATGAGGAGAAGAAACGGGTGGTGGTCAGAAAGAAGGCAACCGCTGAAGCAGAACTTCCCTACCGATGGGAGACGGTCATCGAAGTGGTGCGCCCGAGCAAGCGGCAGCGCCGGGATGAGCGAGCAGGGCAGGCAAGAGTGTCGGATCACGGTGGATGGAAGAGCGCGCACAGCTCACCGCACCTCGTCGAGGAGACCCCCTCCTCGGGAGGCAGCATCGCCGACTTCATGCGGGCCAAAGCCGAACGTGATCGAAGGGACAAGAAAAAGAGAGTGTAGTAAGGTTTGTTACAGGAAAAACAAACTGTTATGCTATGGACACAATTGTTGCATTCTGCTAACCTTTGCCCATTGCAAAGCAGGGCCGGATCCCCTGCCCAAGGAGACCTATTTCGATGGCAACGATCAACGCGAACTTCAACAAGCTGGCCAGTGGGTACCTCTTTCCTGAGATTGCCCGCCGCACGGCGCTGTGGCAGAAGAGGAACCCCACCCTGAACGTGATGCGCCTGGGTATCGGCAACACCACCGAAGCGCTCCCGCAAGCGGTGCGTGCGGCGATGAAGGAGAAGATCGACAAGCTCGGCGACCGACGCACCTACACCGGGTATGGTGATGAGCAGGGCGATACGTACCTGCGCGAGGCGATGGTCGAATACTACAAGAGGTGGGGGGTCACCCTCGAGAGTACCGAGTTCTTCATCAGTGACGGGGCCAAGAGCGACGCAGCGAACATCCAACAAATTTTTGGTGAGGAGAACATCGTCGCCGTCCAGGACCCAGCCTATCCCGTCTACGTCGACTCCAACGTCGTCGGTGGGCGCAGTGGCTTCTACAACACTGAGCGCGGCCAGTACGACGGCTTTGTGTACCTCACCACCAGTGAGGAGGGCAACTTCATCCCCACCCCCCCGAATGAGAAGGTCGACCTCATCTACCTCTGCAACCCCAACAACCCCACCGGGGCGGTGGCAAACCACCGGGAGGTCAAGGCGTTTGTCGACTATGCCATCGCCAACAAGGCGGTCATCATCTACGATAGCGCCTACAGCGAGTACATCACAGAGGAGGGGTACCCCCGTTCAATCTACGAGGTGGAAGGGGCAAAGGAGTGTGCCATCGAGATCTCCAGCTTCTCCAAGTTCAGCGGGTTCACCGGTGTACGCCTCGGCTGGACGATCGTGCCCCACCAGCTTGTCTGCGAGAATGCCGAGGCGGGTATCCTCAATGGGCTGTGGAACCGTCGCCAATGTACCTTCTTCAACGGGGCGAGTAACATCAGCCAAAGCGGCGGCTACGCCGCCCTCTTCAACGAGGGGTACGAGGAGAGCCGGGCGCTGGTGGAGTACTACCTGGGCAATGCCAAGATCATTCGTGACGGGCTGACCAGCTTGGGCCTCACCGTCTACGGGGGGACCAACAGTCCCTATATCTGGGCCAAGACTCCCGGTGGCATGGACAGTTGGGAGTTCTTCGATCTGCTGTTGGAGCGCTGCCATGTGGTGGTTACCCCGGGCGGCGGCTTTGGCCCGGCTGGAAAAAACTTCGTCCGCTTCTCCTCCTACGGACACCGTGAGGATATCGAACGGGCGATCGAGAGTGTAAAGGAGCACGCAGGCATATGAGAGAGATGAGACTGCCGTTGGGCCACGGAGAGCTGCTTGAGCTTGCCCACAAGCTTGACACCCCATTCTACCTCTACGATGAGGGGGCGATCATAGAAAATGCCCGCGCCTTCAAGCACCACTTCAGCTGGGCACCGGGCTTCACCAACTACTTTGCCGTCAAGGCGTGTCCCAATCCGACGATCATCAAGCTCTTGGGCGAGGAGGGGTTCGGCACCGATTGTTCAAGCCTCCCCGAGCTCCGGATCAGCAAGGCATGCGGGATCACCGGAGAGCGGATCATGCTCAGCTCCAACGATACGCCCGCTGACGAGTTTCGCGCCGCCTATGAGATGGGGGCGATCATCAACCTTGACGATATTACCCACATCGCCGCCCTCGAGAAGGCGCTCGGGACCTTCCCAAAGACGATCAGCTTCCGCTACAACCCCGGCCCGGAGCGAACCGGCAACGCCATCATCGGAAACCCCGTCGAAGCCAAATACGGGGTGACCAGCGCCCAGATCATCGACTGCTACAAGATAGCCAAGGCGAAGGGGGTGGAGCGCTTCGGGCTGCACACCATGGTGGCCAGCAACGAGCTTGACGGCTCCTACATCGTCGAGACGGCGCGGATGCTCTTCAACCTCTCGGTGAGGATCAAGGAGGAGGCAGGGGTGCGCATCGACTTCATCGACATGGGCGGGGGCATCGGCATCCCCTACAAGCCTGAAGATAAGGCGATGGACCTGGGTGCGGTCTCCACGGCGATGCGGGCCCTCTACGATGAGATCATCAAGGGGAGCGGTCTCGATCCACTGAAGATTTTCTTTGAGTGTGGGCGCGTCATCACCGGGCCCTACGGCTATCTGGTCAGCGAGGTGCTCCACGTCACCAGCAAGTACAAGGAGTACGTCGGTCTCGATGCCAGCATGGCCGACTTGATGAGGCCGGCCCTCTATGGCTCCTACCACCATATCACCGTGCTGGGCAAGGACAAGGAGAAAGCCGACCACCGGTATGACGTTACCGGCTCGCTGTGCGAGAACAACGACAAGTTCGCCATCGACCGCCTGCTGCCGAAGGTAGAGGAGGGTGATGTGGTGGTGATCCATGACAGTGGGGCCCACGGCCACGCCATGGGCTTCAACTACAATGCCAAGCTGCGTAGCGCCGAGTACCTGCTGCGCCGCGACGGATCGGTTGATATGATTAGACGGGCACAGACCTACGACGACTACGTCGCCACGCTCCGCTTCGACGGTGCACCGGTGGTGGTATGATGCACACCTACCACCAACGCGTCTACTACAGCGACACCGATTGCGGCGGCATCGTCTACCATGCCCGCTACCTCGACTTCGCTGAACACGCCCGCACCGAGATGCTGCGCCAGATTGCCAATTCCAACCGTCTCGAAGGAAGTGACGGGAAGCTCTTCGAGTCACTCGGCCTCGTCTTCGTCGTCAAGTCGATCACTGCCGACTACCAGAGCCCCGCCTACCTCGACGACCTCTTGGAGGTAGAGACGGTGACCGAGTCGATCAAGCGCTTCTCCTTGACCTTCCGCCAGACGGTGAAGCGCTCAGGCGAGGTCCTCTGTGTGATGAAAGTGAAGGTGGGCTCGATCGACGCACAGACCTTGCGCCCCACACCGATGGGGGAGACGCTACTGGCTGCCTTTGGTGCCGAGGGGCATGGAAAAGAGGAGTGATGTCGAGCCCAGGCTGCCGAGCGTGGTGTGGTTGACGATCACATCGTAGCGATGGACGCCGGCAGCAGGCGTTGACACGTAGATATTCGATCCGGTATGCACCTCCTCTCCCTCACAGTACCATGTGATGGTGAGCTCCTCGAGTGAGACACCTTCGGGCAGGCTGACCGCTTCATAGACCATCGTCACGGTATCGCCGGCTTCATAGCTCTCATCGGTCGTCTGCACACTCCCCTCGATGGGCAGGCCGGTCTTGTTGACCACCGTCAGCGTATAGGCGGAGGAGAGGTCTCCGATGACCAACTCAAGATTCCCACTGCTGGTGACCCCATCGATGATTCTGACCGCTTCGCTGGCGCCGCTGACCACCACGTCCTGGCTGAGCAACTGGACCTTGAGCAGGTACGAGCCGGCAGGAAGCGTTGCGCCGATGGTCGCTGTCCCCGTTGCTTTGTCGAGACTTGGCTCCTGGAGCGTGACACTCTCCATCCCCTGATCGAAGAGCAGCGCCTCAAGGGCCACATCGTCGCCAACCTGGTCGATGTCCCACGAGACCGACACCGAGAGGGTGCCGCTTCCCACCAGGTCGGTGAGCTCCAACGTGGCTGTGGTGGTCTGCCTGCTAAGCAGTGTTCTGACGCTGCCGGCAACGAGGGCGACACCACTGCTGTTGTACGCTGTCGCCTCGATGGTCCACCATCCGATGAGGAGGTTGCCGATCTCGACAGTGTCCTCGCACGAGGAGACCTCCAACTGCTGGTTGTCGGGCCCGGTTGCCGTGATGATGAAGTGGTCGACAACAAGCGCTTCGGCGGTGGGGATGAGGGCACGATGGGAGAAGCGTGGCGAGGTGAGCTGGAGACGGAGCAGCGCCCCGTCGAAGGGCTCTTCGCCAGACTCCTGGCAGCTGGTGAGGACCAGGGCGAGGGTTGCCAGCACGATGAGAGTGAATCGGGTGATCTTCATGGATTTCTCCTGTGTGTGTGATACCCTCTAAGAGCAAAGAGCGATGTGTTTGCTTCAGAGGGCTTGGTGCGACACCGGCTCTTGTCTATACTCATGGGCATGAGTGCAGAGATAATTCACATCGGACAGAAGAACATGGATGCAATCCTCCCCATACTGCTCATCCCACTGTGGGGTGAGGGCGGTGGTGCCGAGGCGAGTGTGCGCCTTCGTTGGGAGGGTAATACCCTTTTTGTTCGCTTCATGGTGTCAGAACCTCAGTTGAGGCGTATGACGAGCGAGCACAACCAAGCGGTGTGGGAGGACAGTTGTGTCGAAGTGTTCTTGCAGCGTGAAGGTGCGGATGAGTATGTCAACGTCGAGTGCTCCGCTTCGACGAAGATGCTCGTAGCTCGTGGCACATCGCGATGCAACCGCCAGCACTATCCGGTTGAGTTTATACAGACCATCCCGCTCACCATCACGATTCTGGAGAACTCAAATGCAAGAAGTCGCTGGAGAGCGGATTTGGAGCTTGATCTGGTGGCTCTGGGCCTGATGAAGGGCGATGAACGGATGGAGGATGTGCGCCTGCTCGGCAACTTCTATAAGTGTGGCGACAAGCTCGATGAGCCCCACTATCTGGCCGCTGCCGAGATCATGACCTCAGCGCCGGACTTCCACCGAAGCGAGTACTTCATACCGATGAGCTTTACCGACCGGTAGCGGGGTTGAACGCCTCGACCCCGCTAAGGATTTCGCCATCCAAGAGTGTTGCCAGTGCCAGATGGGCGAGGTGTTGGCCAAAGACCGCGGTGACGGTGGGCAGGCTGCCGAGCACATTGCGCCTCCTGCCTTGGTCGCTGATCTGCTCGTTGAAGTCGGCATGCTCCTCTTCATCTGCGCTCTTGTAGGTGTAGCGAACCTCTTCGGCGCTGAAGATCACCTCGATGCCCCGTCCCACGCCGCGCCGTTTCAGCTTGGCGCGTACCGCACGCGCCAGCGGACACCCCCAGCTCTCCATCAAATCAGCTTTGCGCACCAGAAATGGATCGCGCCTCAGAGCTGCCCCCATGCTGCTGATGACCGGGATCTGTTGTTTGTACGCAGCCTCCAGCAGCGCACACTTGGGGTTCAGTGAGTCTATGGCGTCGATGACCAGGTCGATGGGTCCTTCAAGGATCTCTGATACCGAATCATTGTTGACGAAGAGGGGGAGCACCTCCACCGTACATTCGGGGTTGATGGCCTTGATACGCTCTTCGGCCACACTGGCCTTGCTCAAGCCCACCGTCTGGTGGGTAGCGAGGATCTGGCGGTTGATGTTGGTGATGCCGATGGTGTCAAAGTCAACGATACGGATCCACCCGACGCCGCTGCGCGCCAGGCTCTCCAGGCACATGCCGCCTACCGCCCCCAGGCCGACGAGGACCACCCGCTTCTCATGCAAGGTGGCGACCGCCTCATCCCCAAGGAGTCTGCTGATCCGTAAGAATTGTTCGTAACCCATCGTTGTGCTCCACCACCTGCGCCACATCAAGGCCGACCAGGCGTCCAAATGATGCGACATGTTGCTCTAAAAAGGGGAGGTAGTCGGCTTCTGGCCCCTCCCAGTCGCTCTCCAACGCCCAGGGGGTTGCGATCAAGCCGGCTCCCTCCTTGGCAATCTTGCTCTCATAGATCCGCGGTCCATAGGAGAGTATGACCCCCATCCGTGCCGCCTTCATCCGACTCTCCCGGCTCGCGGTGCATCCGTGCCAGAGGACGACCGGCAAGTGGCCTTTGTGGTCCTTGAGGACTTGCAGTAGCTCTCCATCGGCCCAGACGCAGTGGATGCTCACGCTGCGGTCAAGGGCAAAGCCCATCATCAGCATATCCTCGAGAAACGCGCGTTGGTCGTCGAAGTCGTCAAAGCGGCGATCGAGGCCCACCTCCCCGATCTGGAGCTTTGGATGCTGCTTGAGCCGGTCATAGACAAGATCGACATTGGGCAGCTTCTCGCTGCCCAGCGCACCGATGGAGAGCACAGCCTCTCCCGCTGCCACCTGATCCCACTCACTGACACGGCTGGTGGCATAGAGGGCATTTTGGTCACAGAATCCGTCACTGCTGATGTGGCGATGAACGTCGAACATGGTCTCCTCCTACAGGGCAAGGAGTGCCCAGGTGATGGCAATTGAGAGCAAGATCGGGATGATCATCCCGTTCTTGCGCCAGGCGAAGAGGGAGGCGATGGCGATGCCGCCAAGGCCTGCCCACCAACGGTCGGGGTAGTCGAGGATTACGCCCGGGAAGATCAACGGACCGAGGGCTGCGATGGGGAGCAGGCGCAGGCTCTTGGCAAGAAAGCGCGGGAGGCGGGAGAGCCAGGCGGCGTAGTAGGGGAGCAGACGTACCGCGAAGGTTGCCAGTGCGCTTGCCAAGATTGCAACAGTGGCGTTCATCGGCCAACCTCCTCATCGACAATCCACGCACCGACGAACGTGGCGCTGAGCATTGAGATGACAAATGACCATCCTACCGGCATACCGACAACGATAGTGAGAACGGTATGGATCGTTGCACTGAGTGCGGCGATGGCGAGGGCTATCACTCCCTTTTGGCGTACCTGTTGGGTCAAGAGGACGGTGAAGAGGGCATAGAGGGTCACCCCGACAGCTAGCTGGAGCAGTGGGGGCAGCACCATGCCGATGAGAAAGCCCACGGCCGTACCGCCGACCCACCCGAGGTAGGAGGTAGCCTGCAGGCCGAAGAGGTAGGGGGCGGGCAGGGGGCTGGGGTTGAGGACGGCAACACTGAAGACCTCGTCGGTCGTCCCGAAGGCGATGAGCGGGCGCTGCCACCCCTTGAGATGTGGATCGAGCTTGCGGGCGAGCTCGGCGCCCATGAACACGTAGCGCATGTTGATGAGCCAGACGCTGATAACGAGCTCGGCGAGCAGCGCACCGCTGCCCATCAGGCTGGCGGCGAGGAACTGGCCGCTTCCGGCGAAGTTGCTCACCGAAAAGAGGATTGCCTGCCAGGCCCTGAGGCCCAAGTCGCGGCAGACGAGGCCGAAGGCGATGGCGGTGGGAAAGTAGCCGATGAAGATCGGCAGACCATCGTGGCAACCCAGCGTGAAGGTGAGTGAGCGTTCCATGGCAACACGATAATTGTTTCCCTGTTTTCCTGCAAGGTGGTTTGTGCTACAGTGGCCCCCTGGAGGATGGTATGGCACTCTATGTTTCCAATACTGGTCTCGATGCCTTGGTGGTGGATGGCGGGATCGATGAGACGCAGCTTCGCATCTGGTACGGCGAGGCGACTGAGACGGAGGCCCACGGTGGCCTCTACCGAACCAAGGTGCTGGACAGCGGACTGGCCATCATTTTTCGCATCGTCGATGATGAGATTGTCGGCATCGACATGCACATGCAGGGGCGCAGCATCTGGGAAGCGAAACCGCTTCTACGCGTCGGGGAGCAAGAACCACTCTCCATCACGTTGCTCTTGACCAGCAAGAGTGAGCGGAGCGCCTTCATCGCCACCATCGTTCATGCGGCGACGCTGGAGCACTTCGACGAGGAGACCGTCCTGGAATTACAGGTCTGCGCCTTCGTCCAGGCCCTCGACATCTATGACAGCCGCAGTGCCTATGAGGAGGCGACCGAGGACGGGATGCAGATCGAGGACAAGAAGATCCTGCCGTACAACTTCATCATGAGCCGAGACGAGAGCATTGGAGAAGAAGAGAAGAAGCTCTTTGCCCAAGGCGAGACCCTCGTCCTCATCGCCGCCCCGGTGATAGCCGTAAAGAAGCGCAGCCATGGCTTCGGCGACAGCGCCTGCATCGTTGCCACCGTCGGCACCGAGATGGGGCATCTCGACTTGGTCTTCAGCGAAGCCCAAGTACCCACACCACTGAAGAAGGGGTCCTACGTTATCACCCGGTGCGCCATCAGCGCGGATGTGCTGCCGCGTTAACAGCGCTTGAGAGCAGAAAAGAGACCTGCCGAACACCTATCCAGTTTTCGTGCTTGCATTTACTCATTCATCATCTATACTGAACTCAGCAAAACAATTACAACAGTGAGGAATGTAAGCATGAGGAAAAAAGGGGTACTGGTGCTTCTGATTCTTGGTTTGTTGCTGTTGGTGGGGTGTGACAGTGAAGCGGGTAGGGCCATAACACCGCTTGAAGCCTGCGATATAGCTACCGAATGGGGAGAAGGGACCAGTACAGAGCCTTGGATTTCGTTCCTTCTTGACCCTGAAACAGGTCTAGGCACAATGGATATCAACCAGCTCGTTGGTATGGGTATTTCAAAAATATACTATGTGGTTGTTTCATCAACGACAGGAAACACCATCTCAGGGACATATCACATAGATGATGATGAAAATCCAGTCTATGATATCACCATCACCCTCTTCCACAAGGAACCAAAGCTGACCGTGCGCATCACGGGTCAAGGTCCACTTGCCGGAAGGACCTATGTCGTAAAACCAACACCAGATTGATGCATATAGTAGGAAAGCAGGTACCATCACATCCGTTCTACCAAAATGGTAGAGCAGCTTGGGTGTGATGGCCTGCGTTCTTTGTTGGTTTGTCTATCGAGACAGGCTGATTAGAAGCGCTTGGTGTAGGTGTGGCAGTACGGCACACCGCCTGTCTTTTCATAGTAGTCCTGGTGGTACTCCTCCGCATCCCAGAAGGGGGTGGCGGGACGGAGTGTGGTGGCGATCTTGTAGCCCTTTTCCTCCAGGATGTTGATGAGCTTGACAGCAGTATCGAACTCGCTGCGGCTGCGATAGAAGATCGCTGAGAGGTATTGATTGCCGATGTCGGGGCCCTGCCCGTTGGTCTGTGTCGGGTCGTGGATCTCGAAGAAGTAGCGCGCCAACTCCTCGTAGGTAATCGTCAACGGGTTGTAGAAGACTTGGACCGCCTCCAGATGACCGGTGGTGTGGGTGAGCACCTGTTGGTAGGTCGGGTGTTCCGTTGTCCCGCCTGTATAGCCGGAGACTGCTGAGTAGACGCCATTGAGGGATTCAAAGAGGTGCTCGACCCCCCAGAAACACCCTCCGGCGAAGGTTGCAACTGCTACCGGCGGTCCCTCACGGAAGACCAGCGAGATTGAGTTGACGCAGTGGCGGATATTCTTATCGGTGAAGCGCTCTCCTTCAAAGACGTGGCCGAGGTGGGCACCGCAGGTGGCACAGACAATCTCTGTGCGCATCCCATCGGCGTCGCGGTGGCGCTCGACGGCACCGGCGATCTCATCATCGAAGCTTGGCCAGCCGCAGCTTGAGTGAAACTTGTCATCCGAGCGGTAGAGGGGAGCATCACACCACCGGCAGTAGTACGTGCCAACCTCCTCGCTGTCGGTATAGGCACCGGTGAACGGGCGTTCGGTTCCCTTATGGATGATGACGGCCGCCTCGCTTGCGCTCAGCGGGGAAAGAATATTACGATCGATGGGCACAAAGACAAAGCGCCCCTCTTCTGGTGTGGACATGATTGCCTCCTTGGGCGTGGTTTTCCGTGCGCATGCGGCAAGAGTGAGCATCAAAAGCGCGAATACAGCTATCAAGATGATGGATCCTATACGCATGGTAGAAAACTCCTACCACAATGATAGCAATACTCGAGCAAGAAGAGAAGAGATATCAATGCTTTGTCTATTTGAATATTGCTAAGAGAGTTCAGGAGTCTGTGTACCCTGCTGTAGAGTAGATGTGGTGTCTTGTATTGCAATCTTCTGGTCTTTCTTGATGGTTTGCTGATCATCAATCCTCTTCATCTCTTGCGTGAATCATGGTGGAGTGGGAATTCCCTGCGTTTTTTATAAATTCCCTGCAAAAACTGTTTGACAAATAGCAAAAGGTGTGCTGTACTATACGTGGAAGCGCTTCCACGGAAGGCTTGTTGCTCTCTCTTATCTGACTATCTGCCCCTATCGTGGAACCGTTTGAGGAATACAC
>JALOBD010000076.1 GCA_023228445.1 Sphaerochaeta sp.
TCACCGATGACGTTGAGAAGGAGATTGTCGCCTTTCTCAATACGTTTGGCGGTGTTCTCTACCTCGGCCTTGATGATGAAGGCTCTGTGGTGGGTCTTGACCAAGCCAAAGAACAGGCATTGGCGGTTACTGACCGCATTAAGAACACCATCCTGCCCTCGCCTCTTGGACTTTTCAATGTGGAAGTAAAAAAAGACTCAGAGAAAGAGTATGTGAAGGTCACGGTCGCCCAAGGACTGGAGAAGCCCTTCTACCTGAAAAAGTATGGACGAAGCCCCAAGGGGTGCTACACGAGAGTGGGTTCACAGACTGCCATGATGAGTGAGCAGATGATCGAGGAGCTCTATAGCCGCCGCGTGCGTGATACGCTTTCCAACGTCCCTTCGCCGAATCAACATCTCAGTTTTTCTCAGTTGAGGATTTACTACCAAGAGCTAGGTTTTGACGCTACCAGTGAGTTCTTCCTGCAGAACCTCGGGCTTTACACTGAAGAGGGAAAGTTCAACTACGTGGCGTATCTCATGGCCGATACGAACTCGATTCCCATCACCGTGGCGCGGTTCAGAGGGACCGAAAAGCTCGATATCGTAGAGCGTAATGAATATGGGTACACCTGCCTCATCAAAGCCGCCCGCCAGGTGTTGGGTAAGCTGGAGATGGTCAATACCACCGTGGTACGGGTCACCGGGGAGGCTCAGCGCCGAGAGATCAGTTTGGTGGAGAAGCGAGCTCTGCGTGAGGCGGTACTCAACGCCATCATTCACAACGATTACCTCTTCATGACATCGCCGGTCTTCGAAATTTACGATGACCGGATTGTGGTGCTCTCTAGCGGCAGTCTTCCTCCTGGTCTCAGCGAAGATGAGTTCTTCAAGGGTCGGTCGCTGCCTCGAAGCCGCGAGTTGATGAGGATCTTCACCGATATGGAGCTCTCTGAACGACTTGGGTCCGGAATGAAAAAAATCTTGAAGATATACCCTAAGAAGATCTTTGAACTCTCTGAAAACTTCATCCAAGCAACTTTCTTCTACGACAAAGAGGCGCTTGCAATCCTTCGAAACCAAATCCCGGAGGAGGTGGGTGAACGCCGGGCCTACGTGATGAGGATGCTCTCGCCCACCGCCTTGAAGGTCCTGGCGCTCCTCATGGAAGATGGAGCGAAGACCCGAGAGGAGATAGACAGTACCTTGGACCTTTCTTCAGGTGATGCCGTCATCGAGCTCAGGGGCCATGGCTTGATCAAGAAGGATGCATCTCAGCGATACTCGGTAAAATAACTTTCGCTTTGCCTTCCTCACGATTCTACGATATCCTGCTCATACGAAGGAGCTGACATGAAAGAACTGAGAAAAGAGTTTGAGGCTCTTCCTCCCGATGCCACCGATGAGCAGGTTCGCTTGACGGCAGAGAATCTGGCCAGGCGTCAGTTCATGCCCACCTTGATCCTCTCTGTACCCAACTTCACGATGATGAAGAGAGCGGATATGCTAGCCGAGTTCGACCGAGTTGCGACGCTGGACGAAGAGAGCGACGAATTGACTGCGGTAGTCGGCTTGTTGCATGCCGATGAGGTGAAGAAGAAGCACCTTGAGCTGCTGCTCTACAACTACCACCTCCTCTCGGGGCTGCGGGTCAGTGACGGGGATGCGTGGGCCTTTATCAACGAGCTCTATGAGGATGACTGAAAAGCCTTGCAAGAAGGCGCAGGCGGTCGTAAGATGAAAAGCGAGAGGATTTCTCGGATTTGGGGCTTTGTGTGAGGTCACCGTCGAGGAGTTATCTCCACGTTTGACATCGAAAGTTAGGAGAGTGATGAGATGAAACGATTAGTGAAGAACAATGTCCATTGGATTGGGAAGGTCGATTGGGAGCTGAAGAAGTTCCACGGAGACGACTACTCCATCCACAACGGATCGAGCCAGAACGCCTACCTCATCCAAGAGGAGAAGACCGTACTCATCGACACCGTGTGGATCCCCTATGCCAAGGAGTTCCGAGACAACCTGGAGAAGGAGATTGACCTGGAGAAGATCGACTTCATCGTCGTCAACCACGGGGAGGTGGACCATAGCGGAGCGCTCCCGTACCTGATGGAGAAGATCCCCAACACTCCGATCTACTGCACCGCCAACGCGGTGAAGTCCTTGGTGGGCCAGTACCATCACCCGGAGTGGAACTTCAAGGTCGTCAAGACCGGAGATTCGGTCGATATCGGAAATGGCAAGAGCCTGGTCTTCGTTGAGATGCGGATGCTCCACTGGCCGGACAGTATGGCCACCTACATGACTGGGGACAACATCCTCTTCTCCAACGACGCCTTCGGCCAGCACTACGGCGTCAAGGAGCTCTTCAACGACAAGGCCGATCAGTGCACCCTCTGGGAGGAGGCCATCAAGTACTACGCCAACATCCTCGCCCCCTTCTCCCCGCTGGTGAAGGCGAAGATCAATGAGATCGTGGGCCTCAACCTCCCCATCGATATCATCGCCACCAGTCATGGCGTCATCTGGCGGGACAATCCGCTGCAAATCGTCGAGAAGTACGCCGCCTGGTGCGACGACTACCAGGAGGACCAGATTACCATCGTCTACGACACGATGTGGGATGGGACGAAGGCACTTGCCCATCGGCTGGCAACCGAAATACAGGCGCAGAGCCCCGACACCGTGGTCAAGGTCTTCAATATCTCCCAGACCGACAAGAACGACATCATGACCCAAGTCTTCAAGAGCAAGGCCATTGCCGTCGGGTCACCGACGGTGGGCAGGTCGATCCTCTCCTCGGTTGCCGGATGGATGCACTTCCTCTATGAGCTGCAGCTCAAGAAGAAGAAAGGAGCGGTCTTCGGCTGCTATGGTTGGAGCGGTGAGGGCAATGCTGAGTTGAAGGAGCTCTTGAAAAAGGCGGGCTTTGCCGTCGTAGACCCTGAGGTGAAGGTCAATTGGAATCCCACCGAGGAGCACTTCGCAGGCTTGAAGGAGATCGCAACCGCGTTGCTCTCCAACTGATGGCCATACGCACATACAGAGGGGCTGGCTCGTCCAGCCCCTTTCTTGCGCCTCTTCAAACCTCTGTGGTAGAGTCGGGTGGGGGAGATGATGGACGAGATACGACACCGGGCGCTGAACTGGGAGACCCTGCTCAGGGTTGCCCAAGAGGCAGAGGCATGGGAAATCTTTGATGCAGCTGAGGCAGCGGGCATCGCCTCAGATCCCTTGTTGCTCCACAGTACCTTCTATGCCGAGCACCTGGGCATCGACTCCTCTGAGCTCGGTGACGCCTATCTCGCCATCCGTCCGTTTTACGAGGAGATGGACGAGAGAATCGTCATCCTCGATACAGAGAGCGACCACTGGCCACGCTCCCTCTCTGATGGCCCCTCCCGCCTCCGCTTTCTCTACGCCCAGGGAACTATATCGATGCTCTCCTCTGCGATGGCGGCGGTCATCGGGACGCGCACCCCTTCAAGCGAGGGGCGCGATCGAGCGACAAGAAGCGCTGCATCGCTTGGCAGGTCCGGCTTTGCCATCGCCGCCGGCCTCAGCAGTGGCGTCGAGGCGGCTGCCCATCGCGCGGCCTTGGATAGTGGGTATCCCACCATCGCGGTCATCGCTACCACCCACAACGCCTTCTACCCGCTCAGTCATATGGGTTTGCAGCAAGAGATCGCCCGCCAAGCCCTGGTGATCAGCCGGTTTGGGCCGGCGACCAAGAATGAGAAGGTGCACCTCTTGCTCCGCAATCGCATGATGAGCGCCATCAGCAGTGTGGTGGTGGTCGTCGAAGACCGGGACGGAGGCACGGCAGTGCGCCAGGCGACGTGGGCTCGGGGGATCGGCAAGCCCATCATCCTCTTCCGCCAATGTGTCGATGACCCGGCCCTGAGTTGGCCAACGCGATTTCATAAGGTGAGCGTCATCAAACGGCCACAGGATGTGGGGCGGGTGGCCAGGCGGCTTTCTGGGATGAAGGGAGAGGCGAAGAAGGATGAAAGCACGCGCGCACAGTTGGATCTTTTCTTGTGATGCCCCTCACTCACCTTGACATCACCAAGGCCTAATACTACTATCACATACTATGGAAAAACACCTTACCGCCAACGAATTACGGCAAAAATTCATTGACTTCTTCGTCTCCAAGGAGCACACCCAAATCAGTGGTGCCTCCTTGATTCCTGAGAATGACCCCACCGTTCTCTTCACCACCGCCGGCATGCACCCCTTGGTACCCTATATCCTCGGAGCCGACCACCCGGCGGGCAAGCGGCTGGTCAACTACCAGAAGTGCATCCGTACCGGCGACATCGAGGCGGTGGGGGACCCCCATCACCTCACCTTCTTTGAGATGCTCGGCAACTGGTCACTCGGCGACTACTTCAAGGAGGAGGCCATCGCCTACAGCCATGAGTTTCTTACCGAGGTCCTTGGCCTGGACATCGATGAGCTCTCCGTCACCGTCTTCGCCGGAGATGATGAAGTGCCTCGCGACGACGTCGCCTTTGAGATGTGGAAGAGCCTCGGTGTGCCTGAAGACCGGATCTACTTTCTCGGACGCGAGGACAACTGGTGGGGACCGGCCGGTGAGACCGGCCCCTGTGGCCCGGATACCGAGATGTTCATCGATACCGGTCGTCCCTCCTGCGGTGACGATTGTCGCCCCGGCTGCTCCTGTGGCAAGTACTTTGAGATTTGGAACGACGTCTTCATGGGCTACAAGAAGAACAGCGACGGAAGCTATGAGGAGATGAGCCGCAAGTGCGTTGACACCGGTATGGGCATCGAACGCACCACCGCCATCCTGCAGGGCAAGCAGTCGGTCTACGAGACCGAGGTCTTTGCCCCGATCATCGCTGAGATCGAACGACTCTCATCAAAGCGATACGGCGATGATGAGGCCCACGATACCTCCATCAGGATTCTCGCCGACCATGTACGCACCAGTGTCTTCATCCTCGGTGACCAGCGTGGTGTCGCCCCCTCCAACGTCGGCCAGGGTTACATTCTGCGCCGCCTCATCCGCCGGGCAGTCCGTCATGGGCACAAGCTCGGCATCGAGGGAGCCTTCCTCAGCGCGCTTGCCCCGATCGTCTTTGACCTCTACAGTGCACCATACCCCGAGCTCCTGCACAACCAGCACTTCGTGCTCAAGGAGCTGGCTGGCGAGGAGGCGAAGTTCAGCGATACGCTGGCAAAGGGGGAGCGTGAATTTGAGAAGATGCTGCCCAACTTGATGAAGGGCAAGGACCGGATCATCAGCGGGCGCACCGCCTTCAAGCTCTACGACACCTATGGCTACCCGTTGGAGTTGACCATTGAGCTCGCCGCAGAACATGGCTTTACTGTCGATGAGGCGGGCTTCAAGGCAGCCTTTGAGAAGCACCAGGAGATCAGCCGCAGCGGGGCGAGCCAACAGTTCAAGGGAGGGCTTGCCGACCATAGCGAGCGGACCACCGCGCTGCATACCGCCACCCACCTGCTGCACCAGGCGCTGAGGATGGTCCTCGGCGACCATGTGGGGCAGAAGGGGTCGAACATCACCGTCGATCGCCTTCGCTTCGACTTCACCCACCCCTCAGCGATGACGAGCGAGGAGATCAAGCGGGTGGAAGAGATCGTCAATGAGCAAATCACGCGCGACCTGCCCATCAGCTTTGAGACGATGACGCTCAAGGAGGCGCAGGAGGCGGGTGCCATCGCCCTCTTTGAGGGGCGCTATGATGAACAGGTGAAGGTCTATTCGGCCGGAGACTTCTCCAAGGAGGTCTGCGGTGGCCCGCACGTGGCCCATACCGGCCTCTTGGGACACTTCAAGATCACCAAGGAGCAGAGTTCATCAGCCGGGGTACGCAGGATTCGCGCAATCCTGGAGTAAAACGATAGGTGCAACATGATCTTCATACAAGGGGCCCGGTTTCAATCGGGCCCTTCTTCAGCTACTCCCCATCGTCGGTGAGGAGGTGGTACTCAAGGGTGTTCAGCGGGACTGCCAGTTGACCGCAGGCGCCGTCGATGGCTTGGCCTCGACTGCGCCGTCGAGTGTAGGCGATTGCCAGCCGGTCGAGCAGACGGGCGAAGCGGTCGATCTCGGCCTCAGTCGGTGTGGTGTACGGTAAACCCTCCACTCGGTTCCAGGGGATGAGGTTGACCAGTGCATCGAGGCCGCTGAGCCAATCGGCGAGCTTATAGGCATTCACTTCATCGGTATTCACCCCACCGAGGAGGCAGTATTCGATGGTAACGCGTTTGCCACTTACCTGTTGGTGGCGTATCAGCGCATCCTTGAGCTCGTGGATGTTGAAGCGTTTGTTCACCGGCATGAGGCGTGAGCGTAGGCGGTTGTCAGCAGTGACAAGCGAGATGGCGAGCTTGACTGCGACTCGCTCCTCGGTGAGGCGCTCGATCCCGCCGACCAGGCCACAGGTGGAGATGGTGATCCGTCGCAGTCCGATGTTCCAGGTCGTGGGGTCGTGGAAGAGGTGGATGGATTTGATGACCTCGCTGGTGTTGGCAAGCGGCTCTCCCATGCCCATGTAGACAAGGTGGGTGATCGCCTGTGAGCTCTCATTCTGGAGGTGGATGTACTGCTCGACAATCTCGAACGCCTCGAGGTTGCGCACAAAACCCATGGTGGCAGTCTTGCAGAAGGTGCACCCTTGGGCGCAGCCTACCTGGCTGGAGAGGCAGGCGGTGGCACGCAGCCGCTCATCGGTGAGCAGGACCGCCTCGATGATAGCCCCATCGTGCAACCTGATGGCGAGCTTCGCCGCTCCGCTTCTGTCGCGTTGCCGCTCGACGACCGTTGATGAGCAGGCGCTGCCCATCAGGAACGCGAAGCGTTCACGATCAGCAATCGAGAGGTTGGTCATCTCGCTGAAGTCTGTGACGCCCTTGGTCAACCATTCGTTGATCTGTTTGGCTTGGTAGGTCTTGGCCAGGTCGAGGGCTTGGCTGATCTCGTCCAGTGACAGGCCGTAGAGGGAGTGGGGGGGTTTCATCGATCCCATCCTAGCCAAACATGGAGATGATGGCAATGATCACGCCGGTAATCCCTTCGCCGCCGAGCAAGCCGCTGGCGATGAGGCCGGTCTGTTCGCCCACCTGCTCTTTTGTTGCATTGGCCGAGAAGATCGCCTTGAAGATAATGGAGAGGAGCGAGCCCAGACCCATGATCGAGGAGATGTAGATCGGCAGGTACACCCCCAGACCCAGTGTCGCGCTCGGCAGATTGGCCAGATAGAGGGCCAAGCCGACGCCCAGGCCGATGAGGAAGGCGGGGATGTGGTCAAGACCTCCGACCATCGCACTGACGGCGGCTGCTTGGGGGGCGGGCAACGCCTCGGTGCCGAAGCCGCCGAAGGCGCGCCGCATGACCAGCAGAACGAAGACGGAGAGCACTGCTCCAACGACCCCGCCGATGCCCTCGCCGAGGAGCTGCTGACGGGGGTCGGAGCCCAATAGGTGGCCGCTCTTGAGGTCATTCATCACGTCCCCGGTGAGGCCGCAGGCGACTGCGACGACCGCAGCGATGGAGAAGGAGGCGATCATCGAGGGTTTGGAGATCAGCTGGATGGCCAAGAGCACGAGGATGGCGAAGATCTCCATCGGGTTGATACCGGTCTGTCCGGTGAGCATGCCACTGAGGTAGGTGGCCAAGTAGATGCCTGCCATCAAGACGATGGCTTCGACCAGACCCAGGTCGGTGCCGAGAGAGAGCAGCAGCACGGCAAGGGCGATGATGGCAAGGACAGCGATGCTGCGCCGGTTGAAGGAGGGGCGCCGACCCTCCTGTAATTTCTTCTGCCTTCCAAGATGGGAGGCGATGGCTTTGAAGAAGACTCCCAAGCCGGTACCGATCATCAACCCGATGCCGAGGTTCTGGCGAAAGAGATCGGCTTCTCCCATCGTGGCGAAGAGGCCGCTCTGGATGCCAAGCGGGGTGAGGATGTAGAAACCGAAGACCGCCCCACCGAACCACAGGAGTGCAAAGAGCGGTCCGATGATCGCCCCGATGCCCAACGCCATCGGGCTGACCCACATGGAGAAGGCGGGCATGATGGCGCTGCCGCCCCACAGCGTCAGAAGGGCTGGGATCTTGCCCAGATAGTCACGTACCGTGGTGAAGATCACACTGAGCCCCATGGCAGAGAAGAGGGTGCGGGCCCCCTTGCCCCCCTTGGTCCCGGCTTGCAGGGTATTGTAGCTGGCGATGCCCATCGGATAGGGCAGTGCCTCCTCTTCAATGAGCTTGGTGCGGAAGAGGGCGGAGAAGAGGGTGCCGAGCACTGCCCCGACGACGGTGAGGATGATGAGGTTGGAGATGGGGATCGATGCATCGGGATCGAGCATCCAGAGGCCCGGGAGGGTGAAGGCGAGACCGCCTGCGACCATCGCCCCACTGCTCATGATGGTGTGGGTGACGTTGATTTCCTGCAACGTCGACCCCTTTGCCTTGGAGAGGGCGGCCATGCTGAGCACGGTGACGAAGATGGTAGGCCAGGGTAGTGCACCCATGCGCAGTGCGACGTACATGGAGCTTGCGGTGATGACCACCAAGCCCAAGAGTCCGATGACCAAGGCTCGCATACTCAGTTGTCTCTTCATATCTTTACACTTCCTCCATAAGTGTATGGTACCGAGCTTTGATATAAAACGCTAGGCTTGCGGCTGGGAAGCGAGGAAAGTTGTCAAAAACCGCTTTTGAAGTCCTAGTAAGTCAATATGATATTGTGCTACGGTCGTAGATATCATCAAATGCAGGGAAGAATCCTGCAAAAGGAAGGATATTCATGAGGAAAACCGTACTTGTACTGTTGGTGATGACCCTTGTGCTCGTCCCGGTCTCCGCAAAGAATTCATTTGCGGCAGGCGTGAATCTCGGCTCGAATGCGGGTCTTGGATTTCAATACCGGTTGAGTGATTTTGATCTTGTGGGGAACATCGGATATGGATTCTTCGATGGATACCTCTCTGTCGATGCCGCGGCAAGCTACAAGGTGACTGATTTCAAGATTGAACAGGCTGCCTTTGACGTCACGGTGGGAGGGGGTGCCTACGTCGGGATTCCAGTAAGTGGTGCCAAGAGCCTTGGCCTTGCGGTGATAGTTCCCGTCGGCCTCAAGTACAGCCTGGACAACCCTGACTTGCCCTTGGACTTCTATCTGCGCCTCGCCCCGGGGTACTGGATCAAACCCACTCCGTACTTCTATATGGGCGGATACATCGGAGCACTGTGGCGCTTCAACTGAGCGCCCAGTGGCACAGCCTCGACGAGCGTCCTACTGTAGGTACTCCAAGAGGGGGCCTTGGTAGCGCCCGTCGATGCGAGCCTTCACGCTGATTCCTACTTCGGTATACTCGATTTGTTGTACTTGTCCCCAACGGTGGAGGTGTGCGACCAAGTCGTGGCGATCGGTGGGGATCAGATAGGTGGACAGTGGCCGCAGGCTCTTCAGGAGCTCTGTGATCTCGTTCACCAGGAGGTCGAGGCCCACGCCGGTGACGATTGAGCTCTCGATGACGGGGCTGTAGAGTGAGCGGAGGCGGGAGACGGCAAAGTCGTCCTCGAGCTTGTCGATCTTGTTGGCCAGCACGATGGCCGGCTTGTCAGTCGCGCCGAGCTCCTCGAGAACCTCGACGGTGGTCGTATAGTTGCTGATCATGTCAGGGGAGGAGGCATCGCAGACGATGATGAGGAAGTCAGCGTAGATTGCCTCTTCCAGGGTGCTCTTGAACGCTTCCACGAGGTTGTGGGGGAGGTTTGAAACAAAGCCTACCGTGTCGCTTAAGAGAATCTCCTCCCCTCCGGGCAGCTTGACGGTGCGGGTGGTAGGGTCGAGGGTGGCGAAAAGCTTGTCCTCTACGAAGACTCCTGCATCGGTGAGCGCATTGAGCAGTGAGGATTTGCCGCTGTTGGTGTAGCCGACGATCGCTCCCACGGGGATGCTGGATTCAATACGTTGGCTGCGCTGTACGGCACGCTGGGTGACAACTTTGGAAAGCTGAGCCTTGAGTTGCAGGATTTTGTCGCTGATTTGGCGTCGGTCCATCTCAAGCTGGGTCTCACCAGCGTCACGGGTACCCCGCATACCGCCCCGCTGGCGAGAGAGGTGGGTCCACTTGCGCGTCAGGCGGGGCAGCGAATATTCAAGGCGGGCAAGCTCGATTTGGAGGACCGCTTCCTTGGTCTGGGCACGGTCGGCGAAGATCTGCAAGATCACCTCGTCGCGGTCGATGACAGCACACCCCCAGATCTCCTCCAAGTTGCGTTGGATGCGCGGACTGAGTGGCATCTCGAAGATCGCCAGATCGACAGCGCTCTCCTTGATGATCGCCTCGATTTCGGCGACCTTGCCACTGCCGATCAACGTGGTGCTGTTTGGCGTTCGCAGTGTGACGTATTCGATTCGATCGACGACCACTGCCATGGTGTCGACGAGCGCAGAGAGCTCTTCTGCTCTCCGTTCTTGTTGGCTTTGGGTGTCTGAAGTGGATGAAATGATCAACAACAGGGCCCGCTGTGCGTCGGTTGCAACCTCATGGATGCGTGTAGTTTTGGTACCCATCCTGTTTAGGATACGAGTGGTTACCACGTTAGTCAATATGTGCTACACTCTGCCCGGTTGGCCGTTTGAGCCGATCCAATGAGGTATCCAATGAGTTTGAATTGTGGTATCGTGGGCCTGCCGAACGTCGGGAAGTCCACCATATTCAGTGCCCTTACCGCTGCCCCTGCCGAGGTGGCGAACTACCCCTTCTGTACGATTGAGGCGAACGTTGGCATCGTTGCGGTCCCCGATCCCCGTCTTGAGGCAATCGCCGCATTGATCCCTGCCAAGAAGACCGTCCCTGCGACGGTTGAGTTCGTCGATATCGCAGGCCTCGTCGCCGGAGCGAGCAAGGGAGAGGGGTTGGGAAACCGCTTCCTTGCCTCGATCCGTGAAGTCGGCCTCATCGCCCACGTGGTGCGGTGCTTTGAC